>NZ_JAFLNG010000057.1 GCF_017427025.1 Streptomyces sp. FH025 | reverse complement strand
GAGGACGGCCCGGTTGTCGGGGTGGAGCCGGGCCTTGGCGACGGCCTGGACCTCTTCGGCGGTGACGTCGAGGACCTTGGGGAGGGCTTCGTTCAGCAGCTTGGGGTCGCCGAACAGGACGGCGTAGCGGCAGAGTTCGTCGGCGCGGCCGGCCACGGTGGTGAGCCGGTCGAGCCACTCGCGCTCGATCTGCGCCTGGGCCCGCTCCAGTTCCTCGGGGGTCGGGCCCTCGGCGGCGAAGCGGGCGAGCTCCTCGTCCACGGCGGCGTCGATCTGCTCGATGGTGGCGTCGCCGGAGGTCTTGACGTCGAGCCAGCCGAGGCTGGGGGCGCCGGCCAGGCGGAGCAGGCCGAAACCGGCCGCGACGGCGGTGCGGTCGCGGCGGACGAGCCGGTTGTAGAGGCGGCTGGACTCGCCGCTGCCGAGGATGGTGAGGGCGAGGTCGGCGGCGTCGGCCTCCCGGGTGCCGTCGTGCGGCAGCCGGTAGGCGGCCATCAGGGCGCGGGAGGGGACGTCCTCGTCGATCCGCTCGCGCAGCTCGCGGCCGATGGTCTCGGGCAGTTCGCCCGAGCGCGGGGGCTGCTTGCCGTCGTGGGCGGGGATGGAGCCGAAGTACTTCTCGACCCAGGCGATGGTCCGCTCGGGGTCGATGTCGCCGACGACGGACAGGACGGCGTTGTTGGGCGCGTAGTAGGTGCGGAAGAACGCGCGGGCGTCCTCCAGCGTGGCGGCGTCGAGGTCGGCCATCGAGCCGATCGGGGTGTGGTGGTACGGGTGGCCGTCGGGGAAGGAGAGCGCGGTGAGCTTCTCGAAGGCGGTGCCGTACGGGACGTTGTCGTAGCGCTGGCGGCGCTCGTTCTTGACGACGTCGCGCTGGTTCTCCATGGACGTCTCGTCGAGGGCGGCGAGCAGCGAGCCCATCCGGTCGGCCTCCAGCCAGAGGGCGAGCTCCAGCTGGTGGGCGGGCATGGTCTCGAAGTAGTTGGTGCGCTCGAAGCTCGTGGTGCCGTTGAGCGAGCCGCCGGCGCCCTGGACGAGTTCGAAGTGCCCGTTGTTGGACACGTTGGCGGAGCCCTGGAACATCAGGTGCTCGAAGAGGTGGGCGAGGCCGGTGCGGCCCTTGACCTCGTGCCGGGAGCCCACGTCGTACCAGAGGCAGACCGCTGCGACCGGGGTGAGGTGGTCCTCGGAGAGGACGACGCGCAGGCCGTTGGCCAGGCGGTGCTCGGTGATGGCGATGCCTCGGCTGGAGGCGGGGGCCGGGTTGGCCATGCGCTCGGGTCCTTCCCGTCGTCGATGTCGGGGTTCGTGTGGCGTCCCCCATTGTGGTGCAACGCGCGGGCGCCCCGGATGTGTCCGCGCGGACGGGGCGTTCGCCAGGGGCGGAAGAGGGCCGCTGACCGGGAGTGTCGGCGCGAGGGTCCACAATGGGGGCGCCGCGCCCTGTTGACCGCCTCCGGTTGACGGGACCGACGGCGGGGCGGCGAAGGCCGCCCGAACGAACGACACACGACCGACCGAGACACAGCCAGCGACACGTAAGGGAGCCCCGCCGCGATGGCCCGCCGCAGTTCGCAGACCCCGCCGCCCGGAGACTTCGAGGAGCGGATCCTCGACGTCGACGTCGTGGACGAGATGCAGGGCTCCTTCCTGGAGTACGCCTACTCGGTGATCTACTCGCGTGCGCTGCCCGACGCGCGGGACGGTCTGAAGCCGGTGCACCGCCGGATCCTGTACCAGGCCAACGAGATGGGCCTTCGCCCGGACCGCGCGCACGTGAAGTGCGCCCGGGTGGTGGGCGAGGTGATGGGCCGGCTGCACCCGCACGGCGACGCGTCGATCTACGACTCCGTGGTGCGCATGGCCCAGCCGTTCTCGATGCGGCTGCCGCTGATCGACGGGCACGGCAACTTCGGTTCGCTGGGCAACGACGACCCGCCGGCCGCGATGCGCTACACCGAGTCGCGGCTGACGGCCGCGTCGATGGCGATGGTGGAGTCGATCCACGAGGACACCGTCGACTTCGGCCCGAACTACGACGGCAGCGAGCAGGAGCCGCTGGCGCTGCCGGCCGCGTTCCCGAACCTGCTGGTGAACGGCGCGACGGGCATCGCCGTGGGCATGGCGACGAACATGCCGCCGCACAACCTGTCCGAGGTGGTGGCGGCGGCCCGGCACCTGATCAAGCACCCGAACGCGGACCTGGACACGCTGATGCGGTTCGTCCCCGGTCCGGACCTGCCGACGGGCGGGCGGATCGTGGGCCTGTCGGGGATCCGGGACGCGTACGAGTCGGGCCGCGGCACGTTCAAGATCCGGGCGACGACGACGGTGGAGTCGGTCACGGCGCGCCGCAAGGGCATCGTGGTCACCGAGCTGCCGTACAACGTCGGCCCGGAGAAGGTCATCTCCAAGATCAAGGACCTGGTCAACGCGAAGAAGCTGCAGGGCATCGCGGACGTCAAGGACCTGACCGACCGCGAGCACGGGCTGCGGCTGGTGATCGAGGTCAAGAACGGCTTCGTGCCGGAGGCGCTGCTGGAGCAGCTGTACAAGCTGACGCCGATGGAGGAGACCTTCGGCATCAACAACGTGGCGCTGGTGGACGGGCAGCCGCTGACGCTGGGGCTGAAGGAGCTGCTGGAGGTCTACGTCGACCACCGCTTCACCGTGGTGCGCCGACGCAGCGACTTCCGCCGGCGCAAGCGCGAGGAGCGGCTGCACCTGGTCGAGGGCCTGCTGGTGGCCCTGCTCGACATCGACGAGGTCATCGCGATCATCCGGTCGAGTGACAACGCCCAGCAGGCGAAGGAACGCCTGATGGAGCGCTTCTCGCTGTCGGAGACGCAGACGGCGTACATCCTGGACACCCCGCTGCGGCGGCTGACCCGGTTCGACCGCGTGGAGCTGGAGCAGGAGCAGGAGAAGCTCAACTCGGAGATCGCGGAGCTGACCGAGATCCTGGAGTCGGACGCCAAGCTGCGCAGCGTGGTCTCCTCCGAACTGGGCGCGGTGTCCAAGCAGTTCGGGACGGAGCGGCGCACGGTGCTGCTGGAGGCGGGGGCGGTGCCGTCGGCGGCGCTGTCGGTGCCGCTGGAGGTGGCGGACGATCCGTGCCGGGTGCTGCTGTCCTCGACGGGGCTGCTGGCGCGGACGGCGGACGGGGAGCCGTTCGAGCCGTCGGAGAAGCGGGCGAAGCACGATGTGATCGTGTCGGCGGTGCACGCGACGGCGCGGGCGGACGTGGGTGTGGTGACGTCGGCGGGCCGGGTGCTGCGGCTGCCGGTGATCGACCTGCCGGCGCTGCCGCCGATGCCGTCGCCGACGCTGGCGGGTGGTGCCGCGGTGGGCGAGTTCCTGCGGCTGGAGGCCGGCGAGCGGGTGCTGGGGCTGACCACGCTGGACGAGTCCTCGCCGGGGCTGGCGCTGGGCACGGTGCAGGGTGTGGTGAAGCGGGTGGTGCCGGAGTGGCCGGCGAACAAGGACGAGTTCGAGGTGATCGCCCTCAAGGAGGGTGACGAGCTGGTGGGCGCGGTCGAACTGCGCACCGGCGAGGAGGACTTGGTCTTCATCACCTCGGACGCCCAGCTGCTGCGCTACCCGGCGGGCCAGGTCCGTCCGCAGGGTCGCCCGGCGGGCGGCATGGCCGGCGTCAAGCTGTCGGACGGCGCCCGGGTGCTGTCGTTCACGGCGGTGGATCCGGCGGCGGACGCGGTGGTGGTCACGGTGGCGGCCGCCTCGGGCACCCTGTCCGGCGACGAGCAGACGTCCTGGAAGGTCACGCCGTTCGAGCAGTACCCGCGCAAGGGCCGGGCGACCGGCGGGGTGCGCTGCCAGCGCTTCCTGCGCGGCGAGGACGGCCTGGCCTTCGCCTGGGCCGGTGCCGCCCCCGCCCGTGCCGCCACGGCCAAGGGCGCCCCGGTCGACCTGCCGGAGCGCGACCCGCGCCGCGACGGCTCGGGCACCCCGGTGACCACGCCGGTCGCGGTGGTGGCCGGCCCGGCGTAGCGGCTTCCTTCGGAGGGCGGGGTGCCTGCGGGTGCCCCGCCCTCGGCCGTTCCCGGGCCGGTCTGTTCTCGCCCTCGGCCGTTCCCGGGCCGGTCCGTTCCGGCACTCGGCCGTTCCCGGGCCGGTCCGAACCGCCGGGGGTAGCCTTGCGCGGGTGAGCACCTGTGCGACCGTGTCGCGTGAACTTTCGGAGCCGCTGGCCGCGACCGCGGCGGTGGCGACCACCTGGCTGCTGGTGGAGCAGAACGGCCCGTGGGGCGCGAAGGCGCTGACCGAGAGCCACCTGGACGAGGCGACCGGGCGGGCCCTGGAGGCGGCCGCGGCGGGCACCGGGGTGCGGGTGGCGCTGATCCGCCGGCCCGGTCGGCACGCGGACTGCCTGCCGACCGCGCGGCACGAGGTGATCGTGGCGCACACGGTGCCGGGCCGCGGCTGGGTGCGCCGGGTGGAGGTGGCGGATCCGGCGGAGCTGCTCGAGCTGGACTTCGCGGCGCTGGGGGCCGGGGACCACACCGGACTCGGGGTGGAGCACGTCGGCGGCCCGGTGGCACTGGTGTGCACCAACGGCCGCCGGGACCGCTGCTGCGCGCTGCTGGGCCGTCCGCTCGCCGCGGAGCTGGCGGCGGCCGGGCACAGCGAGGTGTGGGAGGTGACGCACCTGGGCGGGCACCGCTTCTCCCCCACCATGCTGGTGCTGCCGTACGGCTACGCGTACGGGCGGCTGACGCCGGAGACCGCCAAGGAGGTACTGGCGGCGACGGCGGCCGGGCACATGGTGCCGGAGTGGTCGCGGGGCTGCTCGGGCTGGGACCGTCCGGGCCAGGCGGCCGAGCACGCGGTGCGGCTGGCGACCGGCGAGACCGCGGTGGACGTGCTGACGCTGGCACAGCGGCCGGACGGCGAGGGCCGCTGGCTGGTCGGCGTACTGCACCGGGACGGCCGGGCCTGGGAGGTGGACGTGATCGAGACGGTGAGCGAGCCGCCGCGTCCGGAGAGCTGCGGCAAGGCCGCCGGGACGCCGTCGCGGATGGACGCGCTCTCCGTGCGGGGCCTCTGAACACGGGACGTGCGGCGGCCCCGCGCCCGTGGGGGTGAGCGCGGGACCGTCGGGCTGCGGGGGCGTCAGCCGGCGGCCTTGCCGACGAACTCCGTGGTGTACGTCCGGGAGAGGTCGATCGTCCCCTCCTTGCCCTTGACGTCCGGGTGGAAGGCGGCGAGCACCGCGAGCACCGTCTTCGGGCCGTCGGCGGGCATCACCCCGTCCGTGGTGAACATCGGCAGGGTCGACTTGATCGCCGCCGCGTACTGCTCGGCGCCGCCCTGCGCGTAGTCCGCGGGCATCTGCGCGGCGATCTCCTCGGGGCTGTGGGTGGACATCCACTTGAGGGTCTTCACGAAGGCGTTGGCGAGCTTCTGGGTGGTGTCCCTGTTCTTCTCCACCCAGTCGGTGTTCATGTACAGCGCGGAGGACGGGTAGAGCCCGCCGAGCGCCTGGCGCGAGCCCTCGGGGGTGCGCATGTCGTAGAGGATCTTGCCGAGGCCCTTGTCGAGGACGTTGGCGACGGTCGGGTCGGTGGTCATCCCGGCGTCGATGCTGCCCTGCTGCAGCGCGGCGACGAAGGTCTGGCCGGCGCCGACCGCGATCGGGCTGAACTCGCTGACGGCGGTGCCGTTCTTGACCGCGAGGTACTTGGTGAGGAAGTCGGTCGAGGAGCCGACGCTGGTGACGCCGAGCTTCCTGCCCTTGAAGTCGGCGCCGGACCTGATGGCGTCGGCCTGCTTGGTGGAGACGAGTTCGACCTCTCCGGGTGCCTGGGCGAACTGCACCACGGACTCGACGTTCTTGCCCTTGGCCTGGAGGTCGATGGTGTGGTCGTAGAAGCCGACGGCGCCCTGGACGTCGCCGGCCAGCAGCGCGGTGGTGGCGTTGACGCCGGCCGGCTCGCTCATCAGCTCGACGTTGACGCCGGCGTCGGCGAAGTAGCCGAGCCGTTGGGTGAGCATCGCGGGCAGGTAGATGACCTTGTCCAGGCCGCCGACCATGATCTTGACCTTGGGCCCGTCGACCTGCCGGCCGGCCGGGGCGGCGGCGCCGTGGGTGGAGGTGGCGGCGTCGTTGGCGCACGCGGAGAGCGGGAGGAGCAGGGCGGCGGCGAGGGCGGCGGCAGCGACTCTGGGGGTCGAGTTCGGGCGCATGGGTGGGGGCCTCTCTGGCTTCTCTGGTACGGACTTCTCGGCTACGGGCTTCGGCTGCTGGCTTCGGCTCCGGGGGGGGAGGGGGTCAGCGGCCGTCGCCCGCGTCCGCGGGCTTCCAGCGGAAGAGCTTCTTCTCGGCGTAGGTCAGCAGCCCCTCGGTCAGCAACGCGACCACGGCGAGGATGGTCATGGCGGCGTACACGCCGGCCGCGTTGAAGGTGCCCTGGGCGGCGGCGACCAGCAGGCCGAGGCCCTTGGTGGCACCGATGTACTCGCCGACGATCGCGCCGATCAGCGCGAAGCCGAAGCTGACGTGCAGGCTGGTGAAGATCCAGGTGGTGGCGGCGGGGATGACCACCTGGAGGGTGACCTTGCGGTTGTCGGCGCCGAGGATGCGGGCGTTGGCGACGAGGTTGCGGTCCACCTCGCGGGCGCCCTGGAAGGCGTTGAAGAACACCGGGAAGAACACCAGGACCACCGCGGAGGCGACCTTGGAGGCCGGGCCGAGGCCGAACCAGATCAGGAAGATCGGGGCGAGCACGATTCGGGGGATGGCGTTGAGCACCTTGATGTACGGCCCGAACACATCGGCCAGGAAGCGGATCCGGCCCAGCGCGATGCCCAGCAGCACACCGCCGATCACGCCGATCACCCAGCCGCTGAGCGCCTCGTACAGGGTGTAGCCGATCTGCTCGCCGAGCGAGCCCTGCGCGGTGCCGTGGGTGATCCACTGCCAGATCTGGTCCCAGATCCTCAACGGCTGCGAGAAGTTGAACGGATCGATGACGTCCGTGCGGGCGCACACCTCCCACAGCCCGAGGAAGGCGACCAGCACTCCGGCCCGGGCCGCGTAGACGCCCAACCTGCGGTTGCGGGCGGCCCGTTCGCGGGCCTCGGTCCTCGTCGTGACGACCGGGGCTCTTCCGGCCACGGTCCCTGCGGTCTCAAGCGGCACGACCCGCTCCTCTCTCCCGGGTGATGCGCACCTCTTCGCCGAGCGAGGCCCAGATCTCGCGGTACAGCTCGACGAACCTCGGTTCCAGCCGGACGGCCTCCACGGTGCGCGGTCGTGGCAGGTCGACGGTGAAGATCTCCTTGACGGTGGCGGGCCCGGCGGTCATCACGACGACCCGGTCGGCGAGCGCGATGGCCTCGTCCAGGTCGTGGGTGACGAACACCACCGAGGAGCCCGTTCCCGCCCACAGCTCCAGCAGCTGGTCGGACATCAGGGCGCGGGTCTGCACGTCCAGCGCCGAGAACGGCTCGTCCATCAGCAGGATCGACGGGTCGTTGACGAAGGTCTGGGCGAGTGCGACGCGCTTGCGCATGCCGCCGGACAGCTGGTGCGGGTAGCGGTCCTCGAACGCGGCCAGGCCGACCCTTCCCAGCCAGTCCCGGGCCCGGTCCCTGGCCTCGACGGTGGGCACGCCGCGGAAGCGCGGCCCGGCCATCACGTTGGACAGGACGGTGCGCCAGGGGAAGACGGCGTCCTGCTGGAAGACGAACCCGACCTTCGGGTCGATCCCGCGCACGGGCTCGCCGTACACCCGGACCTCGCCCTCGGTGGGCTCCTCCAGACCGCTGACCAGGGTCAGCGTGGTGGACTTGCCGCAGCCGGTGGGCCCGACGACGGCGACGAACTCGCCCTGGGCGACGGTCAGATCGAGATCGCGGACGGCGGTGTGCAGCGCCCCCGACGGGGTGCGGAAGCGTTTGGTCGCGCCGGTCAGCTCGATCGCCGGGGTGTCAGTCATGCAATCCTCCCGGGTCAGTGCTTGCCCCAGGAAGGTAGGAGCGGGCCCCGCCCCGGCGGGAGCCTTCTTCGCGTAGTGCGACTTCTCCGCATTGAGGGGTGTTCTGCTCCTTTTGCTTCCGCTACAACTGCGGGGACGAAGAGCCACCCTCCCCGCACCCCACCGAGAGGAGGCCCGGATGAAGCTCCCCCGCTGGCCCCGCCGGGTCTTCGCCCAGCTGCTGCTGAGCCAGACCGTCGTCACCGTCGGCGTCACCGCCGTCACCGCCGGACTGTTCCTGGCCCCGGTCAGCAGCGAGCTGGACCACGACGCGATGCAGCGGGCGCTGTCCATCGCCCAGGCCACCGCCACCGACGAGTCGATCGCCCGGGCCGCCGACATCCGCGACGTGGTGACCGCTCAGCGCAACGCCGAGCAGATCCGCCTGGCCACCGGCGCCAGCTTCGTCGTGGTCACCGACCTGGACGGGATCCGCCTCTCCCACACCGACCCGGGCCGGATCGGCCACCGGGTCAGCACCGACCCCGAACCGGCCCTCAACGGCCGCAGCGTCACCGCCATCCAGGAGGGCACCCTGGGCCGCACCGCCCGCGGCAAGGTCCCGCTGCGCGCGGCGGACGGCCGGATCGTCGGCGAGGTGTCGGTCGGCATCAGCGACGACTCGATCCGCCGCCGCCTGCTGAAGATGCTCACCGGCATCCTGCTGTGCGCCGGTGCCGGCCTGGCCGCCGGAACGGTGGCCACCCTCGCCCTGGCCCGTCGGCTCAAGCGCCGCACCCACAACATCGCGCTGGCCGACATCTCCGCGCTGCTGGTCGAACGCGAGGCGATGCTGCACGGCATCCGCGAGGGCATGGTCGCCCTCGACGAGCGCGGCCGCATCCGGCTGGCCAACGACGAGGCGATCCGGCTGCTCGGCCTGCCCGAGGACCGCACCGGCCGCCCGATCGACGAGGTGCTGCCCCCGGGCCGGCTGGCCGACGTGCTCACCGGGCGGATCACCGGCGCCGACCTGCCCGCCGTCCGGGACGACCGGGTGCTGGTGGTGAACCGGATGACCACCGCCGAGGGCGGTGCGGTGGTGACGCTGCGCGACCGCACCGAGCTGGAGTCCCTGGTCCGCGAGCTGGACACCACCCGCAGCCTGACCGAGGCGCTGCGCGCCCAGGACCACGAGCACGCCAACCGGATGCACACCCTGCTCGGCCTGCTCGAACTCGGCCGCCACGAACAGGCGGTGGCCTTCATCTCCGAGCAGTCCGGCTCGCACGCCGTGGTCGCCGCCGGGATCGCCGAACGGGTACGGGACCCGCACGTCGCCGCCCTGCTGGCGGGCAAGACGGCCGTGGCCGGCGAACGTGGGGTGCGGTTGGCGCTCGCCCCGGCGGCGCACCTGCCGGACACCGTGGTGGACACCCGGGCGCTGGTGACGGTGCTCGGCAACCTGATCGACAACGCGGTGGACGCGTTGGCGCCCGGCGGGGGCGGCGTGGAGGTGAGCCTGGCCGCGGCCGGCTCCACCCTGCTGCTGCAGGTCGCGGACAGCGGCCCGGGCGTACCGGAGGAGCTGCGCGAGCAGGTCTTCGAGGAGGGGTGGACCAGCAAGGACGCGCCCGCGCACCGCCCGCGCGGGCTGGGCCTGGCGATGGTGCGGCGGCTGGTCGAACGGACCGGCGGCCGGATCGTGCTCGACACCGGCCCGCTCGGCGGCGCCCGGTTCACCGTCGAGCTGCCCGAGGCCCTGCTCACCGCTCAGCTCGTGGAGGCGTGATGATCGACGTACTCGTGGTGGACGACGACTTCCGGGTCGCGGACGTGCACGCCGCGTACGTGGCCAAGGTGCCGGGCTTCCGGGTGACGGGCACCGCGCACTCGGCCGGGGAGGCGCTGGCCGCGCTGGAACGCCGCCCGGTGGACCTGCTGCTGCTCGACCACCACCTGCCGGACGAGACCGGCCTCGCCCTGGTCCGCCGGCTGCGGGAGCGTCAGGTGGCCTGCGACGTGATGATGGTGACCGCCGCCCGGGACGTCTCCACCGTGCACGCCGCGATGCAGCACGGCGCGTTGCAGTACCTGGTCAAGCCGTTCACCTTCGCCGGGCTGCGGGAGAAGCTGGTCTCGTACGCGCAGCTGCGGCACGCGCTGTCCGCACCGGCCCGGGAGGCCGGCCAGGACGAGGTGGACCGGCTGTTCGCGACCCTGCGCAGCGTCTCCGCCCCGGCCGGGTCCCTGCCCAAGGGGCACTCGGCGCCCACCACCGACCTGGTGCTGGGCGTGCTGCGCCGGGCCGGCCGGCCGCTGTCCGCCCAGGAGGTCGCCGACGCCACCGGGCTGAGCCGGTCGACCGCCCAGCGCTACCTCAAGCAGCTGGAGCGGGACAGCCGGCTGCGGCTGACCCTGCGCTACGGCGACACCGGTCGCCCGGAGCACCGCTACGGACTGGCCGCCCGGGCCTGACCGGCCGGCGGGCCCGGGGCCGGACAGGGGGGAACCCCGGCGGCCCCAGGCCCGCCGGGGTTCCCCGGGACGCGACGCTCGGACAGAGCCCTAGGCCGCGCCCGCACCGGTGAGGGCGCGCACCTCCAGCTCGGCGAAGCGGTCCGGGTCGGCCGGCTCGGTCGAGATGAGGGTCCCGATCCAGCCGGCCAGGAAGCCGAGCGGGATGGAGATGATGCCGGGGTTCTCCAGCGGGAACCAGTGGAAGTCGATGGCGGGGAACAGCGCTTCCTTGGAACCGGAGACCACGGGCGAGAAGAACACCAGGGTGATCGCCGGGATCAGCCCGCCGTACACCGACCAGACCGCGCCGCGCGCGGTGAACCGCGACCAGAACAGGCTGTACAGCAGCACCGGCAGGTTCGAGGAGGCCGCCACCGCGAAGGCCAGACCGACCAGGAAGGCGACGTTCAGCTGCTGGGCGAACAGGCTGATCACGATCGCGGCCGCGCCGATCCCGGCGGCGGCGAACCGGGCGACCACCACCTCCTGCTGCTCACTGGGCCGCTCCATGATCCGGCCCCGGCGGGTGCGCGGACGGCCGCGCCAGGCACCGGCCCAGATGTCGTGGGCGAAGGCCGCCGAGGAGGCCAGGGTCAGCCCGGCGACCACGGCCAGGATGGTGGCGAAGGCGATCGCCGAGATCAGCGCGAACAGCACCGCCCCGCCGGTGCTGCCGTTGCCGCCGCCCAGCACCAGGGCGAGCAGCGGAACGGCGGTGTTCCCGGCCGAGTTGGCGTGCCGCACCTCGGCCGAGCCGACCAGCGCGGTGGCGCCGAGCCCGAGCACGATGGCCATCAGGTAGAAGCCGCCGACCAGCCCGATCGCCCACATCGTGGAGCGGCGGGCGGCCCGCGCGGTGGGCACGGTGTAGAAGCGGGACAGGATGTGCGGCAGGCCGGCGGTGCCCAGCACCAGGGCCAGGCCCAGGCTGAAGAAGTCCAGCCGACTGGTGAGCGTGGCACCGTACTTGAGGCCGGGTTCGAGGTAGCGGGCCCCGGCGCCGCTGTGGTCGGCGGCCTGGCGCATCAGCTCGAAGACGTCGCCGTGGAAGCGGACCAGCAGCAGCACGGTGAGCAGCACCGAGCCGGCGGTCAGCAGGAAGGCCTTGACGATCTGGATCCAGGTGGTGGCCCGCATCCCGCCGATCGTGACGTAGACGATCATCAGGGCGCCGACCGCGACGATGGTCCAGGTCCGGGCGTGCGGGCTGCCGGTGCCGAGCAGCAGGGCCACCAGCGAACCGGCGCCGACCATCTGGGCGACCAGGTAGAGCAGGGTCACCATGACGCTGGCGCCGCCGGCCGCCGCGCGCACCTTGCGGTGGCGCAGCCGCAGTGCGAGCACGTCGGCGAGGGTGTACCGCCCGGCGTTGCGGACGAGTTCGGCGACCAGCATCAGTACGACCAGCCAGGCGACCAGGAAGCCGATGCTGTAGAGCACGCCGTCGTAGCCGTACAGCGCGATCAGCCCGGCGACGCCGAGGAAGGAGGCGGCGGACAGGTAGTCGCCGGAGAGGGCGAAGCCGTTCTGCAGCGGGGTGAAGTCGCGGCCGCCGGCGTAGAAGTCCTCGGCGGCGTTGCCCTGGCGGCCGACCCAGAGGGTGATGCCGAGGGTCACCACGACGACGACGGCGAACAGCGCGATCGCCATGTCGTGGTGGTCAGCACGGTGGTCATGGTCGTCAAGGTGGTCATCGGAGCTGGTCCTGGGTGTCCCAGCGCAGGCCGAGGGCCGCGCGGTCGCGCTTGGTCCGGGCGTTGCGGGCGTAGAGCCAGGCGAGCAGGAAGGTGGAGGCGAACTGCAGCAGGCCGAGCAGCCAGGCCACGTTGATCGGCCCGGCCACCTCGCTGCGCATCGCGACGGGGGCGGCGGCCTGGGCGGCCACGTAGACCAGGAACCAGCAGAGGAAGGCACAGCTGGTCGGGAGGACGAACGCCCGGTAGCTGCGGCGGATCTCCTGGAAGGCCGCGCTGGCCTGGACGGCCCGGTAGACCTCGGTGCTGTCGGGGGCGGGCGGCTCGTACGCGGCGACGGGCCCGGGCTCCGGCTCGTCGGCGGGCTCCGGCTCCGGCGCGAAGGCCGAGTCGGGCTCGAAGGCCGAATCGGGGGCGAAGGCCGAGTCGTGGGCGAACGCCTGGTCGGGCACGAAGGCCCGATCGGGGGCGAACACCTGATCGGGGTCGACGGCCGTCGGCCGGTCGGGGGCGGTACGGGCGGCCGTCGGCTGGGCCAGTACCGCCGTCCGGATCGGCTCGGCGGCCGACTCGGAGGCGGTGGCGGCGGCCGGAACGGCCCACCAGTCGAATCGCTGCCCCTGATCGGGACTGCTCGTCTGCTGCTGTGGCACTGCTGCTCCTGGACCGGGGCGGGGCGTTCTGTCCCGAACCATCATGGAGGCCGCCGGAGACCGCCTCTGACCATTGCAGATACCTTCACTCGATGAGGTGATCGATCATCAGACGGACACTCATCCGACTACTGCTGCGTACCGGTGATTCCGTGTCGGAAGGCGTACGCGACGGCTTGCGCCCGGTCGCGCACCGCGGTCTTGGCGAACAGGTTGTTGATGTGGGTCTTCACGGTGGCCTGGCTGACGAACAGCCGCTGGGCGATCTCGGCGTTGGACAGTCCCTCGGCGATCAGCGCGAGCACCTCGGCCTCCCGCGCGGTCAACCCGTCCGGCAGTTCACCGGGGCGGGCCGCGGACGGCTCGACGGGCGGCACGGACGGCCCGACGGGCGGCACGGGCCGGGTACCGTGCTCCGAAAGCCGTTCCAGCAAGCGGAGTTGGACCTGCGGAGAGAGGCCGGCCGCGCCCGCGCGGACGTCCGCGATGGCCTTGGCGATCTCCTCGCCGCCGGCGTCCTTGGTGAGGTAGCCGCGTGCGCCGGCCTGCAGTGCCGGGAAGAGCGAGTCGTCGTCGGCGTAGGTGGTGAGCACGACCACCTCGGTCCGCGGGTGCGCGGCCCGGATCCGCCGGGTCGCCTCGACGCCGTCCACCCGCGGCATCCGCAGGTCCATCAGCACCACGTCCGGGTGGTGGCGCTCCACCAGGGCGACGGCCTCCTCCCCGTCCGCCGCCGCGCCGACCACCTCGATGCCGGGCAGCAACCCCAGCAGCATCACGATGCCCTCGCGCACCACCGTCTGGTCGTCCGCCACCAGCACCCTGGTGACCACTCCGGTCATGCCGGCAACCTCAGCACCACGCGCCATCCTCCGTCCTCCGGGCCCGCCAGCAGGGTGCCGCCGAGCAGTTCCGCGCGTTCGCGCATCCCCAGCAGACCGTACCCGCTGCCGCTGTCGGCCAACTCCCCGGAGGACTCCCCGCGCGGCGCCCGGGTGTTGCGCACCGCCAGCTCCACCGCGCCGTCCAGGTAGCGCAGTTCGACGGAGCAGCGGGCACCCGGCGCGTGCTTGCGGACGTTGGTGACCGCCTCCTGCGCGGTGCGGCGCACCGCGAGGGCGGCCTCGGCGGCGAGCGGCCGGGGCGTGCCGGTGACGGTGAGGACGGCCCGTTCGCGCTCGGTCAGCTCCACCAGGAACTCGCCGACCGGGGTCAGTTCCCCGCGCAGCGCGGACAGCGCCTGCCGGGTCTCGGCCAGCCCGTCCTGGGCCATCCGCCGGGCGGCGACGACCCGTTCGCGGATCTGGCCGCGGTCGGTCCCGGCGTCCAGCATCAGCCGGGCCGCCTCCAGGTGGACCAGCTGCGCGGAGAGGCTGTGCGCGAGCACGTCGTGGATCTCCCGGGCGATCCTGGCCCGTTCGGCGAGTGCCGCGCTCTCCGCCTCGGCTGCCCGGGCTGCGCGCTCCTGGGCGAGCAGCCGGCGGGAGGTGCCGCGCGCCTCGATGTCCAGCCGCAGCAGGAAGCCGATCAGGACGGAACCGCCGATGGTGGCCGCGACGCTGAGCCAGCTCGCGGGGGAGGCCGCCGTGTACGAGCCCAGCGCGGCCGCCGCGGTGAGCAGCGCGGGCGCGGGCGGGAGCCGGACCAGAGCCGTGACGGCCAGCCCGATCCAGAGGAAGTCGGCCAGCGTGTAGGCCAGCCCCCAGTTCGCCGCCCAGGCGCCGCCGACCAGGGTGGCGGCCACCAGGTAGGAGGCCGCCGGGCGCTGCTCCCGGGTGACCCGCAGGTACACCGCGCAGAGTGCGACGGCCGCGACCAGTCCGGCCGCCGCGACCGCCGCCGCCCAACCGGTGTACTTGCCGTCGGCGAAGGTCCCCCAGGTGACGACGGCCAGCAGGACGGTCCGGCCGAACACGGTGAGGACCCGCCGCGGCCGGCTCTCGGCCTCGCGCTCCAGCCCCTCCCGGGACGGCCAGCGGGTCCAGTACCACCCGGCCACGGGTGCCTCCTCGGTCCTCACGGCGGCGGATCAGTGCAGTCGGGCGGTCGCCTGCGCGTGTTCCAGCGCCCGGGCCCTCCAGTTCACCACGAGCGAGCGGACCAGCAGCAGGACCGCCATGCCGAGCAGCAGCGAGCTGCCCGCCTGGTGGACGTGCAGGGCCGAGCCGATCGCGTACAGGCCGATCCGGATGGCGATCATCCCGCCCCAGGCGGCCACGGTGGCCTTGGTGCCCTTCAGCAGGACGGAGCCGTCGGCGGCCCTCCAGATCCGTACGGTCCAGCCCCAGACGGTGCCCATCCCGAGCACGGCGACCAGACCGGCGGCCAGCAGTGCGGTGGAGACGGCGGCGTGCTCGTGGTCGATGAGCTGCGGGTCGCGCAGCGCGAGCACGCCCAGGATCAGCGGCAGCAGCCAGAAGCGGCGCTCGGTGTCCAGGCGCTGGACGCGCATCTGGCGCTGGACCACCAGGACCACCACCACGGCGATCACGAGGAGGTTGGCTACGGCACTCATCGGAGGTCCTCCGTCCCGAGGAGAGGCTTGTCGCTGACCTCTCCGACGCTACGGATCCGGCGTCCTCGGCTGATCGGAGCCGGGGTGGACCGCGGGTGGAACCGACGGCACGAGGGCCCTCCACCCGTGGGTGGAGGGCCCTCGCCGCGTTCGGGCGCGTCAGGCGCGTTCGGGCGCGTCAGGCGCGCTCGGGTGCGTGCAGGCGCCACGGACGCCCCAGGCGCCTCGGACGTGTCAGACGCCACGGACGCCCCAGACGCCTCGGACGCGTCAGGCGTCGATGCGCGAGCGGTCCAGGGTGGCCGCCGAGTCCACGATGAACTCCTTGCGCGGGGCGACGTCGTTGCCCATCAGCAGGTCGAAGATCTTCTCGGCCTGCTCCAGGTCGCCCAGGTTGATCCGGCGCAGCGTGCGGTGGCGCGGGTCCATGGTGGTCTCGGCCAGCTGGTCGGCGTCCATCTCGCCCAGACCCTTGTAGCGCTGCACCGGCTCCTTCCAGCGCTGGTTCTTGCGCTGGAACTCCAGCAGGGTGGAGCGCAGTTCGGCGTCGGAGTAGGTGTAGTGGTACTTCTCCTGGCCGCGCTTGGGGTTGGTGAGCTCGATCCGGTGCAGCGGCGGCACGGCGGCGAAGACCCGGCCCTGCTCGACCATCGGCCGCATGTAGCGGTGGAAGAGGGTCAGCAGCAGGGTGCGGATGTGCGAGCCGTCGACGTCGGCGTCGGCCATGAAGATGACCCGGCCGTAGCGGGCCTGGTCGATGTCGAAGGTCCGGCCGGAGCCGGCTCCTATCACCTGGATGATCGCGGCGCACTCGGCGTTCTTGAGCATGTCGCTCACCGAGGCCTTCTGCACGTTGAGGATCTTGCCGCGGATCGGCAGCAGCGCCTGGAACTCGGAGTTGCGGGCGAGCTTGGCGGTGCCGAGCGCGGAGTCCCCCTCGACGATGAACAGTTCGCTGCGGTCCACGTCGTCGCTGCGGCAGTCGGCCAGCTTGGCGGGCAGCGAACTGGTCTCCAGCGCGGTCTTGCGGCGCTGGGCCTCCTTGTGCTGGCGGGCCGCGACCCGGGTGCGGGCGGCCGCGACGACCTTCTCCAGCACCGCCCTGGCCTGCTGCTTCTGGTCCTTCTTGGCCGAGGTGAGGAAGGCCTTGAGCTCCTTGGCGACCACGGCGGCGACGATCCGGTTGGCCGCCGAGGTGCCGAGCACCTCCTTGGTCTGGCCCTCGAACTGCGGCTCGGCGAGCCGGACGGTGACCACCGCGGTGAGGCCCTCGGTGGCGTCGTCCTTGGTGATGTCGTCCTCGGCGACGCGCAGCAGCTTGCTGGAGCGCAGCACCTCGTTGACGGTCTTGGCCAGCGAGCGCTCGAAGCCGGTGACGTGGGTGCCGCCCTTGGGGGTGGCGATGATGTTGACGAAGGAGCGCAGGGTGGTGTCGTATCCGGTGCCCCAGCGCAGCGCGATGTCCACCCCGAGGTGGCGGGTGACCTCGGTGGGGGTCATGTGGCCGAGGTCGTCCAGGACCGGCACGGTCTCCTTGAAGGTGCCCTCGCCGCGCAGCCGCAGCACGTCGCTGACCGGCTTGTCGGGGGCCAGGAACTCGCAGAACTCGGCGATGCCGCCGTCGTAGTGGAAGACCGACTCCTCGATCTGCTCGCTCTCGGTGAGCCGTTCGTCACGCACGACGATGGTCAGGCCGGGAACGAGGAAGGCGGTCTGCCGGGCGCGGTTGTGCAGGTTCTCCAGGGAGAGCCGGGCGTCCTTGAGGAAGATCTGCCGGTCGGCCCAGTAGCGGATCCGGGTGCCGGTGCGGGTCTTCGGCACTTTGCGGGTCCTGGTCAGGCCGTTGGCGGGCTCGAAGGGCGCGTCCGGGGTCGCCTCGGTGAAGATGCCGGGGGTTCCGCGGCGGAAGCTGATCGCGTGGGTGTGGCCGCCGCGGTCGACCTCGACGTCCAGCCGGGCGGAGAGCGCGTTGACCACCGAGGCGCCGACGCCGTGCAGACCGCCGGAGGCCGCGTAGGAGCCGCCGCCGAACTTGCCGCCGGCGTGCAGCTTGGTCATCACGACCTCGACGCCGGACAGCCCGGTCTTGGGCTCGACGTCGACCGGGATGCCGCGCCCGTTGTCGCGGACCTCGACCGAGGAGTCGGGGTGCAGCAGGACCTCGATGCGGTCGCAGTGGCCGCCCAGCGCCTCGTCGACGGAGTTGTCGATGATCTCCCAGAGGCAGTGCATCAGGCCGCGGCTGTCGGTGGAGCCGATGTACATGCCGGGGCGCTTGCGGACCGCCTCCAGGCCCTCCAGGACGAGCAGGTGCCGCGCGGTGTAGTTGGAACCGTCGTCGCCGGCCAGCAGCGCGGACGGCACGGTCGTTTCGGCACTCACGCGGCACTCTCCTCGGTGAAGTTCGGTGAAGTTCTGTCTCATCGGTCACATCCGGACGCATCCGGACCAACCGCCAGTGCAGCACGCCGCACCGACAGTCGTCGCCCTGCGTGCCCGCACCCCTGCGCCGGGTGCACAGCACGAAGGGACGGCCCCGCGCGGCTTGTACGCGCTGCGCGAACAAGGACCGCCCCCGCGAACGGGCTCCGGGGCGCCATCTCCTCCCGGTACCACCGGTCCTGGCGGATCGTGGGGCCCGGCGCAGGCTCCGGAACTGCCGTTATGCAGGCTACCGGGGCGCGGGACGGGGCTTATGCTCCAACCCGGCAGAGGATTATGCTACGCGGACCTCGAGCCCGGTCCCGATCGGGCGTTCGAGCGATGGGCGGATCCCGGGATTCGGCACGCATGAACCACCGGCGCCCGGGGCACGTCCTCATCGACACAGCAGAATCCTCAGAGAAGAAAAGCCACGAGCGGGAACGTTTTCGGCCTGGTTGGATGTTGACCCTGGTACGACAGCTCGTCGAGCTAGAGAAGAGGCGACGTGACTACTGTTCTGACCCCTGCGAGCCCGCTCACCGCGGCTGACCGCTGCGACCGCTGCGGCGCCCAGGCCTACCTGCGCGTCGTACTCGCGAGCGGCGGAGAGCTGCTCTTCTGTGCCCACCACGGCCGGAAGTTCGAGCCCGAGCTCAAGAAGATCGCCGTGGAGATACAGGACGAGAGCGGCCGTCTCACCAGCACCACCACCACCACGGCCGCCGACGACGAGCGCTGATCACAGGCGCCACCACCAGCAGCCAGCGTCGAGCTGTGTCCGGCCGCGCACCGCGCGCGACCGGGTGAGCCGGGTGGTCGACCCCCTCGGGGGCCGGCCACCCGGCTCCGCTGTTCTCCGGACTGTTCTCCGGACGGTTCCTCCGCGTTCGCCGACTCCGGGCCCACCCGGCCCGACGATCCGTCAGAACGTGACCGTCCGCTCACCTGGAGCGACGCTCACAGTACCGAGCGCACCGCGTCCGTGACCGAGGACACCCGGGTGTAGACGCCGGGGTGGCCCGCCTCGGCGCAGCCCGTCCCCCAGGACACCAGGCCGGCCAGCCGTCCACCGACGATCAGCGGGCCGCCGCTGTCGCCCTGGCAGGCGTCCTTGCCGCCCTTCTCCTGCCCCGCACACACCATGCCCCGGGCGTCGAACCTGCCCTCCGGCCCGCCCGGGTAGGCGTGCGCACAGGTCTGGTCCGAGACGATCGGCACGTCCACCCTGCGAAGCAGCGGCGAGTAGTCGCCCCGCCCGGTGGTGTCGCCCCAGCCGTACACCTGCGCCGTGGTCCCGGGCACGTACGGCTCGGTCTCGCCCTGGCCGACCAGCTCGACCACCGGCCGGGAGCCCTGGGAGTCGGCGAGGGTGAGCACCGCGACGTCGTTCATGTTCGCGGCGAAGTCGTACTCGGGGTGGACCCAGACCGACCTGACCGCCACCTCGCGGCCGGCCGAGCCACGCATGTCGTCCCGGCCGACGACCACCTTGAGGCCCGGCCGGTCCACCCGGCCCCTGCCCTCGTCGTAGAAGCAGTGCGCGGCCGTCACCACCTTGGTCGGGGTGACGAGCGCTCCCCCGCAGAACTGGCCGGAGCGGCCGACGCCGAACTGCTGGCGGCTGGACAGCGCCACGATCCACGGGTGCTCGGCGGTCCGGGCGGTGGTGCCGCCGACCACCCGGCGCTGCGCCTCGGCCGGACCGGCCGTGCCGAGGGCTGCCAGCGGGACGGGTACGGCGGCGAGCAGCGCCAGCAGGGCGGCGCCTCGGCGGCGGCCCGACCGGGCCGCGGTCGGGTCGTCCCGGAGCGGGGCGGGGGTCGGCAGGTCAACGCGGTCCGGGTCGGTCAGCACCGTGACTCCAGTCGGCTCGGTGGCGGGCAACCGGCACAGCGTAGGTGACCGACTACACCACGTGGCCGCTCCCCGGCGCGCCACCACCCGGAAGAGCGACAAGCACCACCCGGACGCTGACCGCCCGTACCCGAACAGCCCGGAGGCCCGGAACCGTTGCGGTTCCGGGCCTCCGACGCGTACTGCGGTCGATCAGTCCAGGTAGTCGCGCAGCACCTGGGAACGCGACGGGTGGCGCAGCTTCGACATGGTCTTCGACTCGATCTGGCGGATGCGCTCACGGGTGACCCCGTACACCTTGCCGATCTCGTCGAGCGTCTTCGGCTGGCCGTCGGTCAGACCGAAGCGCATCGAGACCACGCCGGCCTCGCGCTCGGACAGGGTGTCCAGCACCGAGTGCAGCTGCTCCTGGAGCAGGGTGAAGGAGACCGCGTCGGCCGGGACGACCGCCTCGGAGTCCTCGATCAGGTCACCGAACTCGCTGTCGCCGTCCTCGCCCAGCGGGGTGTGCAGCGAGATCGGCTCGCGGCCGTACTTCTGGACCTCGATGACCTTCTCGGGGGTCATGTCGAGTTCCTTGGCCAGCTCCTCCGGAGTGGGCTCGCGGCCCAGGTCCTGGAGCATCTGGCGCTGGACGCGGGCCAGCTTGTTGATGACCTCGACCATGTGCACCGGGATGCGGATGGTGCGGGCCTGGTCGGCCATGGCGCGGGTGATCGCCTGGCGGATCCACCAGGTCGCGTAGGTGGAGAACTTGTAGCCCTTGGTGTAGTCGAACTTCTCGACCGCACGGATCAGACCGAGGTTGCCCTCCTGGATCAGGTCCAGGAAGAGCATGCCGCGACCGGTGTAGCGCTTGGCCAGCGAGACCACCAGTCGGAGGTTGGCCTCCAGCAGGTGGTTCTTGGCCCGGCGGCCGTCCTCGGCGATGATCTCCAGCTCGCGCTTGAGCTTCGGGGCGAGCTTGTCGGCGGCCGAGAGCTTGTCCTCGGCGAACAGGCCGGCCTCGATGCGCTTGGCGAGCTCGACCTCCTGCTCGGCGTTGAGCAGCGGGACCTTGCCGATCTGCTTCAGGTAGTCCTTGACCGGGTCGGCGGTGGCGCCGGCGACGGCGACCTGCTGGGCCGGCGCGTCGTCCTCGTCGTCGTCGGAGAGGACGAAGCCCTCCGACTCCTCCTCCGGAGCGGTGCCCTCGGCCTCGGCCTTGTCGCCCGGCAGCGCGACGTCCTCGAGCAGCTCCTCGTCGCCGAGCAGCTCCTCGTCGCCGCCCTTGGCGGCCTTGGCGGAGGTGGTCTTCTTCGCGGCGGTCTTCTTGGCCGGCGCGGCGGTCTTCTTGGCGGCGGCCTTCTTGGCCGGGGCCGCCTTCTTCGCCGGAGCCGCCTTCGCCTCGGCGACGACGGCGCCCGTCCCCTCGACGGTGATCTCGGCGGAGACGATGGGGGCCGGGGCCGC
>NZ_JAFLNG010000569.1 GCF_017427025.1 Streptomyces sp. FH025 | reverse complement strand
CCCTGCTCGCGCTGGCCCTGGCCACCGGCGGCCTCGGTGCCCTCGGCCTCGGTGCGGCCACCCCCGCCGCCGCCCTCGGCAACGGCAACGCTCTGACCCCGCCGATGGGTTGGAACTCCTGGAACTCCCTCGGCACCGAGGTCACCGAGGACCAGGTCGTCCAGACCATCGACTTCATGTCCGCCAACGGCCTGGTCTCCGCCGGGTACGACACCGTCACCATCGACGACGGCTGGTCGCTCTGGCACCGCGACGGCCAGACCACCGACCTGGTGCGCAACCCCGACGGCGGAATGCAGCTGTACGACAACGCCGGGAACCCGGTCAGCGGAACGGACGGCACCGGCAACGACCCCACCTCCGGCCACCTGATCCCGCGCCCCGACCACTTCCCCGCGCAGACCGTCAACGGGCGGACCCTGAACGGCATCGCGTACCTCGCCCAGTACGCGCACAGCAAGGGCATGAAGTTCGGCCTCTACGCCACCGACACCTACGTCACCTGCCAGATGCACCCCGGCAGTCTCGGCCACGAGTCCACCGACGCCGCCGACTTCGTCTCCTGGGGCGTCGACTTCGTCAAGTACGACGACTGCCCGTACGGTCCGCAGATCGTCGGTCCGGACGGCCACAACTACTACACCCAGGGCGAGGGCAAGGAGCTGACCCGCTCGATCTACGCCCGGGTGCAGACCTTCCAGCACGCCCTCGACGCCGCATCCGCCGCTCAGGGGAGGCCGAAGGTCACCCTCAGCGTCTCCGCGCAGCCCGTCCACTCCGGCGTCCCCTACCTGCTCGCCGCCGACGACCCGGCCCGCACCGACCCGGTCGTCCAGGCCGCCGGGACGGGCCCGTTCCAGGCTCCCGGCTACGCGCCGACCGGCGTCTGGTGCGGCCAGGTCGCCAACCTCTGCCGGATCGGCGGCGACCGGGACAGCGAGCTCGACGGGGTGCTCTGGAACGGGCAGTTGCAGACCGCGCTGCAGTACCCGGGCAACGTCCGCCCGGGCAGCTGGAACGACCTCGACATGATGTTCACCGGCTGGCAGGACGTCTTCGGCCTCTACGGCACCACCGACACCTGCACCTGCCACAAGCCCTTCACCGACGACGAGTCCCGCACCGAGGCCTCCGTCCTCGCCATGCTCGCCGCCCCGCTGATCTCCGGCGCCGACCTGCGGACCGCCGCGCAGTCCCAGCACAGCGACCGCGGGTACACCTGGTCCACCGGGATCGGTGCCACCAGCCTGGCCGTCCTCAAGAACCGCGACATGATCGCCATCGACCAGGACAGCCTGGCCAAGCCCGCCACCCTGGTCGGCGCGAAGCCCGCGAACGGCACCGCGCCGGTCGTCCTCAAGCGGCAGCTGGCGAACGGGGACACCGCCGTCCTGCTGGTCAACCAGGACCCCTCGGCGGCCCACACGGTGAGCACCAGCCTCGCCGAACTCGGCCTCTCCGGGACCGGCTACGGCGCCAAGGAGGTCTGGACGGGCGCGAGTTCGACCGTCACCGGCCCGCTGAGCGCCTCCCTCGCTCCGCACGCGGTGGCCCTGTACCGCCTCGGCGCCCAGCCGGCCGGGGGCGTCAAGGCGGCCGTGGTCGACGACGGCCGGTACCACGCGCTGAGCGCCGGAGGAACCGGCGGTCTCGTCCTGGAGGTCGCCGGCACCTGCTCCTCGCCGCTCGCCTCGGTCGCGGACGTCAACACCTGGTGGCCCACCCACACCTCCGAACAGTGGACCTTCACCACCAACCCCGACGGCACGGTGCGGATCAGCGACAACTGCGACACCTCCACCCACCACCACACCGTGCTCGCCGCCGGGACCTCCCCCGGCAACAGCGCCTACCTGCTCGACTACTCGCCCGGTAACCCCTGGCAGGAGTGGAAGGTGAACCAGGACCCGGCGAGCGGCGCCCTCACCATCACCAACGTCGCCACCGGCCTCGCCCTCAACGCCGGTTCCGGCAGCGCCGGTTCGACCGTGACCACGGACGCGCCGACCACCGCGGCGGCCGGCCAGGCGTGGACTGCGGTGTCCTGAGCCGTCGAGGCACACCGGGGCCCCGGCGGAATCCTCCGCCGGGGCCCCGGCACACCTCCGGACCTCAGAAGCTCACGGCCCCAGGACACTTCAGGACGTCAGGACGACCCTTCGAGCACCGACACACCCACCCCCGGGCAGTGGCGCGCCAGGTCGGCGAAGAAGCGCTCCGCGTCGACGGCCGTCTCCGGCGGGTGGACGCCCGGCGTGGGCACCGTGCGGTCGAGGAGCTGGGCGAGACCGAGGGCGGCCGGGACACCGGTGCTCTCGGCCATGTCATTCAGCAGCGACTCCGCGCCGGTCAGCCGGACCAGGACTCTCACCGGACCGCCGTCGACCCGCCCGGTGGCGGCCGCGAAGAAGCCGGGCAGGGTGCCCGGGCCGCGGAACCGTACGGCGCGGGCGCCCGCGCGCAGCGTCCGGCGCAGGGTGGGGCGGTTGAGGTCGGCGGCCGCCGTCTCGTTGCTCAGCCGGCCCGCGTCGAGGTCCTCGCGCAGCACGTCCAGGTAGGCGGCGGTGCCGGCCGTCACCACCATCAGGCCGGCCGCGTCGCCGCCCGGCCGCAGGGTGCGGTGCAGGGTGACCGGTTCCGGGTGCCCGACGGTGTACGCGGTGCCCCGGTGGCCGCCGGGCAGGTCGAGGGCGACCGGGGTGAGCGGCGGCCGCTGCGCGATCCGGCCGCCCTCCACCACCGCGACCGTGCCGCTGATCTGCTGCATCCAGTGCACGGCCGCCGCCAGCGGGGCGCCGTCCGCGTCGACCGGCGCGGTGTCCTCGGGCTCGGGGCCGATGTCGACGGGCCAGGCGGTGTGGAGGTCGGTCAGGGTGTCGAGGCGGGCGGCGGCGCGGGCGGCCAGCAGATTGCTCACGCCGGGGCTGGCGCCCATGCCGATCACGGCGCGGACCCCGGCGGCGCGGGCCTCGTCGTCCAGTTCCAGCATCGCGACGGTGGGTTCCCAGTCGTCGCAGATGTCCAGGTAGTCCGTCCCGGTGCGGATCGCGGCGCGCAGCACGTCGAGGCCGAAGCGGTAGTACGGCCCGACGGTGTTGAGGACGGCGTCCACCCCGCCGAGCGCGGCGTCCAGTTCGGCCCGGTCGGTGACGTCGACCCGCCGCGCGCGGACCGGCACCGGCACGCTTCCGGCGAGCACGGCGGCCGTACGGCGGGCGGCGGCCAGGTCGCGGTCGGCGATCACCAGCTCCCGGACGCCGGGCAGCCCCGCGGTGACCCGGGCGGCGACCCTGCCCACCTCGCCGGCCCCGCCGAGGGCGAGCACCTTCGTCATCGTCATCCCTTCCGCCGGTTCGTCCGGTCCATCGAGGTCAGGAACTCCCGCATCCCGTCGAGGTAGCCGGGGGTGAAGAGCGAGCGCGGCGCGGCGATCGCGAGGAGGGTGCTCCTGAGCTCGGAGTCCTCGACGTCCTCGGGGACGATGTTGTGCGTCGAGTCCGGGAAGCGCAGCACCCGGAGGCGGCCCGGCTCGGTGAGGATCCGGCGGTAGCCGGCCTCGGTGTCGTCGCTGTCGACGTTGACGTCCTTGCCGCCGAGGATCAGCAGGACCGGGACCTTGACCCGGGCGAGGTCCGCGCCGGCGTCCGAGAGGTGGTTGCGACGGATGAACTCCCAGCGGTCCGGGGTGAGTCCGTCCACGTCGCCGCCGTCGGCCTTGAACCGGTCGAAGCTCTGTCCGGCCGCCAGCGCCGCCCTGGTCCGGTCGCTCCGGGCGATCGCGGCCGCCGTCTCCTCCGGGGTGGCGTGCTTCTTCCGCTGTTCGGCGAGCAGGTTGTAGCGGCCCTGTTGGAGCCAGTTGATCGCGGGGGCGACGGCGATCACGAACCTCACGTCCGGGGACTGCGCGGCGGCCTTGGGCATCACCCAGCCTGCCTGACTGGCACCCCACAGGCCGATCCGGCCCGGGTCGATGTCGGGCCGGGCCTTGGCCCACTCGATCGCGGCGACGGTCTCGTCGGCGCGGTCCTGCATGCTCTGGTCCAGCCAGTTGCCGGGGGCGCCGTTGATGCCGGGCTTGTCCCAGGACAGCGTGGCGTAGCCGGCCTTGGCCATGGCCTCCCAGATCGGCCGGTACCAGCCGTCGTGGGTGGCGTCGATCGGCCCGTCTCCGTGGACGAGGACGACCAGTCCGTACGGGCCCTGCCCGCCGGTCGGGCGGGCCAGGACGCCCCGGAGCGGCTGTTTGCCGCCCGTGATGGTGACGCGCTCCTCCTCGAGGTCGTACTCGTTCTGGTACAGCACCCAGCCGCCCGCCCCGAGCACGAGCACCGCCACGGACAGGAGTGAGCCCAGGAACCAGCGACGTCTGTTGCGTTTCGGCATGACCGCTCCCCACTGATCTATCGTTCCGAAAACGAACGTATCAGATGCGATAGATTGATGGCGATGGCGAGCCGCTCGGCCGGGTTGCCAGCCCCGGACGACTCAGCAGCGGCATCGACGTGTTCCGCCGCACCTTCGGCCACACCCCGGGCGGGCACGGCCCGGCGGGAAACCGGGCGCGCTGAGCCGCTCTGCGCGGTTGTCCGTACGGAGTGGCAGGCTGGGGGCATGTGCGGCCGCTTCGTCTCCACCACCACGCCCCAGGACCTCGTCTCCCTGCTCGGAGAGCTCCGCTGGGACCCTGCCGAGACCTTCGCCCCGAGCTGGAACGTCGCCCCCACCGACCCGGTGCCGGCCGTCCTGGAACGCGTCGACCGGGAGACCGGCGAGGTGCTGCGCCAACTCCGCCCGCTGCGCTGGGGCCTCGTCCCGTCCTGGGCCAAGAACCCCTCCGGAGGCGCCCGGATGATCAACGCCCGCTCGGAGACCGTCGACACCAAGCCCGCCTTCCGCAAGGCCTTCACCGCCCGCCGCTGCGTCATCCCCGCCGACGGCTACTACGAGTGGCGTGAGGTGCCCGCCACCGCCGACCGGAAGAAGTACAAGCAGCCGTACTTCCTCAGCACCGGCGGCGTGATGCTGATGGCGGGCCTCTACGAGTTCTGGCGCGACCGCACCCGGCCCGAGGACGACCCGCTCGCCTGGCTCGCCACCACGACCGTCATCACCACCGACGCCAGCGACTCCGCCGGCCGCGTCCACGACCGCATGCCGCTCACCAT
>NZ_JAFLNG010000568.1 GCF_017427025.1 Streptomyces sp. FH025 | reverse complement strand
CGACCCGGAGTTGGAGGTCCTCGCCGGCTACCTGGGCACCGTCCCGCTGCCCGCCTCCGCCGGGGTGGACGCCCTGCTGGCCGCGCTGCGCGAGTGCGGCCCCGGCCCGGTGGCGGACGGGATCGTCCGGCACCGGCTGCCGGTCGCGGTGGACGGCTACCTGCGGGCGCGGACCTGGCTGCCCTGGGCGGGACCGGACGCGCCGGACCCGGCGGCGGAGCTGGGCCGCGAGGTGAAGCAGCTCTGCTCCGAGCTGGCCTGATGCCTTACCACCTCCCGGCCCGCCCATCCCCGTCACGAACGAGTCGCCAAGATCTCACCTGTTGGCAACGTCGAAGGGCTACCCATCGGCCCGGCCCGCACGGCACACTTCTACGCGCGTCCTTCTACGCGCGTCACCGCACCGCGCACGCGCCGACGCACTTCGTACGCACACACATTGACGGTCAATCCGCCGTCGGTCCCACTCGGGAGAGTCGTCCATGTCCCTGAACCGCCGTGACTTCGTCACCCGGTCCGCAGCCACCGCCGCCGGCGCCGCCCTGGCCGGCGGAGCCGCCGTCGCCGCCGCCCCCGCCGCCGCGGCCGCCGAGCCGGGCAGCACGGCGACCGCCAAGGGCGACAAGCGCAAGCCCCGCCGGCAGGCCTTCACCGTCATGGGCACCACCGACCTGCACGGCCGGGTGCTCAACTGGGACTACTTCACCGACGCCGAGTACGTCGACAAGGCGCACAACGCGGTCGGCCTCGCCAAGATCTCGACCCTGGCCAACCAGGTCCGCGAGGAGAAGGGCTGGAACCGCTGCCTGCTCATCGACTCGGGTGACATCATCCAGGGCACCCAGCTGACCTACTACTACGCCCGGATCGAGCCGATCGCCACCGACGGCGACACCGTGCCGGACCACCCGATGGCCGTCGCCATGAACCTCATGGAGTACGACGCCGCCGCGCTCGGCAACCACGAGTTCAACTACGGCATCCCGACCGTGAAGGCCTTCGAGGAGCAGCTGGAGTTCCCGCTGCTGGGCGCCAACGCGCTGCACGCGAAGAACGAGAAGCCGGCCTTCCCGCCCTTCGTGATCAAGGAGCTGCACCTGGGCGAGGGCAAGCCGCTGAAGGTCGGCATCCTCGGTCTCACCAACCCGGGCATCGCGATCTGGGACAAGGCCAACGTCAGCGGCAAGATGGTCTTCCCGGGCATCGTGGAGACCGCCGCCAAGTACGTGCCCCGGATGAAGGCGGCCGGCGCGGACGTCATCGTCGTCTCCGCCCACTCCGGCATCGACGAGCCGACCACCTACGGCGACCAGCTGCCCTGGCCCGAGGACGCCTCCGGCGAGATGGCCGCGACCGTGGCCGACATCGACGCGGTGCTGGTCGGGCACACCCACAAGGAGGTGCCGCAGCGCCTCATCGTCAACAAGAAGACCGGCAAGACGGTCGTGCTCTCCGAGCCGCTGTGCTGGGGCCAGCGGCTGAGCTGCTTCGACTTCGAGGTCGAGTTCGCCGACGGCGCCTGGAAGGTCGTCTCGGTCTCCTCCCGGGTGCTGAACTCCAACACGGTGCCGGAGAACCCGGAGATCACCAACGCCATCACCGAGCAGCACAAGAAGGTCGTGGCGTACGTCAACCAGAACATCGGCACCAGCAAGATCGAGCTGTCGATCGCCGAGGCCCGTTTCAAGGCCACCCCGATCATCGACCTCATCGGCAAGGTGCAGGCCGACGCCGTGAAGGCGGCGCTGGCGGGCGGGCAGTACGCCAACCTGCCGGTGCTGGCCCAGGCCGCGCCCTTCAACCGCACCGCGCTGATCCCGTCCGGCCAGGTCAAGCTGCGCGACGCGGCGGGCCTGTACATCTACGAGAACACCCTGGAGGCCCGCATCCTGACGGGCGCCCAGCTCAAGGACTACCTGGAGTTCTCGGCGAAGTACTTCTACCAGCTCGCCCCGGGCGCCCCGGTCGACAAGGACGCCATGACCGGCGCCGAGACCACCCCGGACTACAACTACGACTCGGTCTACGGCCTGAGCTACGACATCGACATCGCCCAGCCCAAGGGCCAGCGGATCGTCAACCTGACCTTCCAGGGCAAGCCGATCGACCCGGCCGCCCAGTTCGTGCTCGCCGTCAACAACTACCGCGCCAACGGCGGCGGCAACTTCCCGCACGTCGCGAACGCCAAGCTGGTCTGGTCGAACTCCGACGAGATCCGCAACACCATGATCGCCTGGGTCAAGGCCAAGGGCGTCATCGACCCCGCCGACTTCTTCACCAACTCCTGGCGCCTCGTCCGCGCCGGCCAGCCGGTGTTCTAGTCGCATCCCGTCGAGGCGCCGCCGGGTCCCCGACCTGGCGGCGCCTCGCCGTTCCGAAACGGCCTCGTCCGCTACCCGGCCTGACGTGCTCGCCAGGCCACCGCGTGGACGGTGGAGTCGCCGACGGACCGGGCGGGCCGGTCCCGGGCCGCCTGAACCCTCAGGAGGCCCGGGACTCCCGAGCGCGGCGGATCAGAACGGGAACGTCGCCCGCCCGTGCTGCACCGAGATCCACTTGAGCGTGGTGAAGGCGTCCACCGTGGGCTCCCCGTTGAGCCGCCCGACGCCGGAGTTCTTCTCCCCGCCGAAGGGCACGCCCGGCTCGTCCGCGATGGTCCCGCCGTTGACGTGGATCATGCCGGTCTCGATCCGCTGCGCGACCCGCACCCCGCGCTCGACGTCCGCGGTGTGCACCGCGCCGCTGAGCCCGAAGGGCGTGTGGTTGGCCAGCCGGACGGCCTCGTCCTCGCCGTCGAAGGGCACCAGCAGGACGACCGGGCCGAAGAGTTCGCGCTGAAGGATCGGCGCGTCCTCGGCCAGGCCGGTGAGCACGGTCGGCGCCATCAGGCTGCCGACCGTGTCGCCGCGCAGCAGCGCGGTGGCGCCGGCGGCGATCGCCTGGTCGACCTGCCCGGAGAGCGCGTCGGCCTGGACGGGGTTGATCAGCGGGCCGATGTGGGTGGCCGGGTCCTTCGGGTCGCCGACGGTCAGCGAGGCGATCTTGGCGACGAACTTCTCGGTGAACTCGGCCTCGACGCTGCGGTCGACCAGCACCCGGTTGGCGGCCATGCAGACCTGCCCCTGGTGGACGAAGCGGCTGAACACGGCCGCGTCCACGGCGAGGTCGAGGTCGGCGTCGTCCAGCACGATCAGCGCGCTGTTGCCGCCGAGCTCCAGCACCGTCCGCTTGAAGTGCCCGGCGGCCACCGTGGCGACGTGTCGGCCGATCTGGTCGGAGCCGGTGAAGGAGATCACCTTGGGCACGGGGTGCTCGATGAAGCTGTCGCCGATCTCCGCGATGTCGGTGATCACGACGTTCAGCAGGCCGGGCGGCAGGCCCGCGTCCTCGAAGAGCTTGGCGATCAGGGCGCCGCCGACCACCGGGGTCTCCTGGTGCGGCTTGAGGACGACGCCGTTGCCGAGCGCGAGCGCCGGGGCGACGGCCTTGAGCGCCAGGAACAGCGGGAAGTTGAACGGGCTGATCACGCCCACCACGCCGACGGGCAGCCGGTAGAGCCGGTTCTCCTTGCCCGGCGTGGGCGAGGGCAGCAGCCGGCCCTCGGAGGCCACCGACAGGTGCAGGCACTCCCGCAGCATGTCCTTGACCAGGGACAGCTCGAAGCCGGCCTTGAGCGCGGTGCCGCCGAGTTCGACCATGATCGCCTGGACGATCTCGCCCTCGCGCTCCTCGACCAGCCGCAGCGCGCGCTCGAACACCAGTCGGCGCTGGTACGGGCTGGTGGCGGCCCAGCCGCGCTGGGCGCGCTCGGCGGCGCGGTAGGCCCGGTCGACCTCGGCGACGGTGGCCACGGTGATGGTGGCGAGCTTGTCACCGGTGAAGGGATCGACGTCGACGATGTCCCAGGAGCCGCTGCCGCCGCACCACTCGCCGTCGATGTACTGCAGCGCCAACTCGGAGAAGTACGACATCTGTTCCCTCTCATGCCCGACCTGATGGGAGCTCATCGTACTGATGTGTCAGAGCTCTTGGCGCACGGAGTGCAGGAGTTCGCGGGTCCGTTCGGGGCTGAGGCTGTCGGCGGCCAGCCCGTCCATCGCCTGCCGGTACTCGGCGACCTCCGCGGGCTTGTCCACGTAGAGCGCGGTGGTGAACTGCTCCAGGTAGACCACGTCGGCGAGTTCGGCCTCGGTGAAGCCCAGCACGCTGAACGCGCCGCTCTCGGCGCTCAGCCCGGCGGTGCCGAGCGGCAGGACCTGGAGCCGCACGTTCGGCAGCTCGGAGAGCTCCAGCAGCCGGTCGAGCTGCGCCTGCATCAGCTCCGGCCCGCCCCAGGGGCGGCGCAGCGCGGCCTCGTCGAGGACGGCGAGCAGTTGGGGCGGGTGCTCGGTGGTGAGCAGGTCCTGGCGCTTGAGCCGGACCTCGACCCGGCGTTCGATCTCCTCGGGGCCGACGCCGTGGCCCTGGCAGCCGGCGGTGATCACGGCGCGGGCGTAGTCGGGGGTCTGCAAGAGCCCGTGGACGAACTGGACCTCGTAGCTGCGGATCTCGGCGGCGGCCTCCTCCAGCCCGAGGTAGTTCTGGAACCAGGTGGGCAGCACGTCGCCGTACTCGTGCCACCAGGAGGTGGCGTTGGCGTCGCGGACGAGTCCGAGGACGTTGGCGCGCTCCTGCTCGGCGTCGACGCCGTAGAGGGTGAGCAGGTCGGCGACGTCGCGTTCCTTGAAGCCGACCCGGCCGAGTTCCATCCGGCTGATCTTGGACTCGGAGGCGCGGATCGAGTAGCCGGCCTCCTCGCGGCTGACGCCTCTGGCCTCGCGGAGTTTGCGCAGCTGGCTGCCGAGCAGCAGGCGCCGTACGGTGGCGCCCCCGCCTGCCTGAGTCGTGCCCATCGAAGTAAACCTCCGCACTCGCGCAGCCCCCCGGCCGTCGGCGGCAGTCTGCCACCTGGCACCGACGAACAACAGTCCGTCCGGGGGCCGGTTCCGGCCGCTTGACGACCCTGGGAGTCGGCTGTGAGCCGCCCCTCGGTACGCGCGGGTGGGAACGCGACGGCGCCCGCCCTCCAACTGGTCGGGGAAGAGGGCAGGCGCCAGGAGACCGCGTTGGCCCGGCGACACTGGCGGGGGCAGCGGGTTGAGCTCCCGGCGATGCGGCGCCGGGGGTTCGGGGTG
>NZ_JAFLNG010000567.1 GCF_017427025.1 Streptomyces sp. FH025 | reverse complement strand
CCGGTGGCTCGGGTCTAGTCTCGGCGAATGGTGTTGATCCGGCTCATCCGCCCGAGGCTGCGCCCCCACGGCCGTCCGCTCGCTGTGCTCGCGCTGACGCAGGTGGTGCAGACCACGGCGGCGCTGTGTCTGCCGACGCTCAACGCCGTCATCCTCGACGACGGTGTCGTGCGCGGCGAGACGGCCGTCATCGTGCGGCTCGGCGCCGTCATGCTGGCGGTCTCGGCGGTGCAACTGCTGTGCGCGGTCGCCGGGGTGCGGCTGGGTGCGGGTATCTCGGCGGCGGTCGGGCGTGACGTGCGGGCCGAACTCTTCGACCGGGTGCAGGCTTTCTCCGGCCGCGAGGTCGCCCGGTTCGGTGCCGCCTCGCTGATCACCCGGCTGATCGGTGACGTCCAGCAGGTCCAGACGGTGGTGCTGACCGGCCTGACCCAGATGGTGGCGGCTCCCGTCACCTGCGCCGGCGGGATCGTCCTGGCCTTGGGTCAGGACGTCCCGCTGGCCCTGCTGCTGCTGGTCGAACTACCGGTTCTGGCCCTACTGGTGGGCCTGGTCGTATGGCGCGCCCAGTCGTTGTTCCGAACCATGCAGGGGCGCGTGGACACCATGAACCGGGTGCTGCGCGAGCAGATCGCCGGAGTCCGGGTGATTCGGGCGTTCGTCCGCGACGAACACGAGCAGCGCCGATTCGGCCACACCAACGAGGAGTTGACGGACACTGCGGTGCGCAGCGGACGGCTGACGACGCTGCTGTTCCCGATGGTCAACACCGTGGTGAACCTCGCCGCCGTCCCGGTGGTCTGGCTGGGGGCGCACCGCGTGGACGCCGGAGCCCTGCGCATCGGGGTCCTGACCGCTTTCCTCAGCTACCTGCTCCAGATCCTGATGTCGGTGATGATGGCAACGTCGGTCTTCATGGCGCTGCCCCGCGCCGAGGTCTGCGCCGAGCGCATCGAGGACGTGCTGCGGGCCGTCCCGGGCGTGCGGGCGCCCGCCGTGCCCAGGCCTCGTCCACGCGGGCCGGCGCGGCTGGAACTGCGGGGCGTCGGCTTCAGCTACCCGGGAGCCGGGCAACCGGTGCTGAGCGGGGTGGACCTGCTCGTGCGGCCGGGGGAGACGACGGCCGTGATCGGGTCCACCGGCAGTGGTAAGAGCACACTGGTCGGCCTGGCGGCTCGTCTGTTCGACCCGACGGAGGGCGAGGTGCTCCTCGACGGGGTGAGCGTCGCCGACCTCGACCCGGCGGCGCTGGCCGCCGCCGTGGGCCTGGTCCCGCAACGGTCCTACCTCTTCTCGGGCACGATCGCCTCGAACCTGCGCTACGGGCGGCCGGACGCCACCGACGAACAGCTGTGGGCGGCCTTGGAGACGGCCCGGGCGCACGACTTCGTCACGGCCCTGGCGGGCGGTCTGGACGCGCCCATCGATCAGGGCGGCGGCAACCTCTCCGGCGGCCAGCGCCAACGGCTGGCCATCGCCCGAGCCCTCGTCCACGACCCGGGGGTCTACCTCCTCGACGACGCCTTCTCCGCCCTCGACCACGCCACCGAGGCCGCCGTACGGGCCGGGCTCGGCCGCGCCACCGCCGGCGCGGCCGTACTCGTCGTCGCCCAGCGGGTGAGCACGATCCAGGGGGCCGACCGCATCGTCGTGCTCGACGAAGGCCGGGTCGTGGGCAGCGGGACCCACGATGACCTGCTCGTCGGCAACCCGACATACCGGGAGATCGTGCTCTCCCAGTCCGCCGGGCTCACCGGCCGGCCCACTGGGGGCGTCGCATGAGCACGACCCGTGAGTCGGCGCGGACGGGTACCCCGGCCAGCCTCCGGACGCAGGCGCCCTCTCCGGGCGAGCGCCCCGTCCCCGGGACGGCCCGGCGGCTCCTCGGCCGCTTCCGAGGGCAGGGCGCGCTGCTGACCGGGGTCCTGCTGCTGGGCGTCGCGAGCATCGCGCTGAACGTCCTCGGCCCCCTGATCCTCGGCCGCGTGACCGACCTGGTCGTCGCCGGGCTGATCGGGCAGCGGACCGCGCCCGGCGACACCCGCGAGCAGGTCGTCGAGGGGCTGCGGGCCGACGGCCGGGGCACCGTCGCCGACGTGTTCGACTCGGTGGACTTCACCCCCGGACACGGCGTCGCCTTCGGGCGGGTCGGCCTCCTCCTGCTCGTGCTCGCCGGGGTCTACGCCGCCTCGGGCCTCTGCTGGATCATGCAGGGCCGGCTGGCCACCGTCGCGATCCAGCGCACGGTGCAGCGGCTGCGTTCGGACGCGGCGGCGAAGCTGGCCCGGCTGCCGGTGTTCCACATCGACCGGCAGCCGCGCGGTGACCTGCTCAGTCGCGTCACCACCGAGATCGACAACCTTGCGCAGACCATGCAGCAGACCCTCAGCCAGATCACCAATTCGCTGCTCCTGGTGGTCGGCGTGCTGGTGATGATGTTCTGGGTCTCCCCGCTGCTGGCCCTGATCGCGCTGGCCACCGTCCCGCTGTCGGCCGTCGTGGCGGCGGCGCTCGCCCGGCGGGCCCGGCCCCGGTTCGCCGAGCAGTGGGCGGCCACCGGGGCGCTGACCGCGCGGATCGAGGAGCTGTGCGAGGGCCACGCCCTGGTGCGGGCGTTCGGCCGGCAGGAGGCGTCGGCGGCGGCCTTTCGCGAGCACAACGAGGCGCTGGCGGGTGCCGCCGCCGAGGCACAGTCCGTCAGCGGCGCGATCCAGCCGCTGATCACCTTCATCGGGAACCTGAACTACGTCCTGGTCGCGGTGGTCGGCGCACTGAGGGTGGCATCCGGAAGCCTGTCGATCGGCGAGGTGCAGGCCTTCGTCCAGTACTCCCGGCAGTTCGGCCAGCCACTGTCCCAGGTCACCAGCCTGGCTGGCCTGGTGCAGTCCGCCCTGGCCTCGGCGCAGCGGTACTTCGAGCTGCTGGACGCGCCCGAGCAGAGCGCCGACCCGGCGCCGCCGGAGCACCGGGCCGAGCCGCGCGGTCGCGTCGACTTCGAGGCGGTCTCCTTCCGCTACGAGCCGCAACGACCGCTGATCGAGGGGCTGTCATTGTCGGTGCGGCCGGGTCAGCTGGTCGCGGTGGTAGGGCCCTCCGGCGCGGGTAAGACGACGTTGGTCAACCTGCTGATGCGGTTCTATGAGGTGGACGGCGGGCGGATCCTGCTGGACGGCACCGACACCGCCGCCCTGCCGCGCGGCGTCCTGCGCTCGGCGGTCGGCATGGTGCAGCAGGACACCTGGCTGTTCGGCGGCACGATCGCCGAGAACATCGCCTACGGGGCGCAGGACGCCACCCGCGAACAGGTCGAGGCGGCCGCCCGGGCCGCGCACGCCGACCACCTGATCCGCACGCTGCCGAACGGTTACGACACCGTGATCGACGACGAGGGCTCGGGGGTCAGCGCGGGGGAGAAGCAGCTCATCACCATCGCCCGGGCCTTCCTCGCCGATCCGGCGGTCCTGGTGCTGGACGAGGCGACCAGCGCCGTGGACACCCGCACCGAATTGCTCGTCCAGCGGGCGATGGCCGGGCTCAGCCGGGGCCGGACCAGTTTCGTGATCGCGCACCGACTGTCCACAGTGCGCGGGGCAGACCTGATCGTGGTGATGACGGACGGGCGGATCGTCGAACAGGGAGCCCACGAGGAGCTGTTGGCCGCAGGCGGCGCCTACGCGCGCCTGTTCGCAGCCCAGTTCGCGTAATATCGCCGCTCCGGCCGACCCGGTCCCATCGGATCCCGTCCTGCGGGCCCCCGCCCGCTCGCCGTGCCGGTCGTCCCAAGTCCGGTGTACGGGCGACACGTTGACGGCGGGCGGGAACCGAAAATACGGTCGTGGACGAGGCGCAGGGCCCCGGCCCGCACCACCCGGCGGCTGCGCCGGGCCGCCGCCGAGTTGCGGGAGGCCGACCGCCGCAACCGCGTTGCCGTCAACCTGGTGGCCAGCGAGACCCGGCTGTCGCCACTGGCCCGGCTGCCGCTGTCCACCGACTTCTACAACCGGTACTTCCTCGGCGAGGACGGCGGCTTCCGGGGAGGGCTCCGGGTGCGGCACATCGAGACCGAACTCGCCACCGACAGCCTGCGCCGCCTCACAGGGGCACGCCATGTGAACACCCGGCCGATCTCCGGGATGAGTGCGATGACCCTCGTCATCGCCGCGCTGGGCGGCGCACCCGGCGACACCGTGATCAGCATCGGCGCGGAGTCCGGCGGCCACTACGCCACCCGCGAGATCGTCCAGCGCCTGGGCTACCGGCCGGTGACCGTGGGCTTCCGTGCGGGTCGGGTCGACCAGGAGGGGCTCGACCACGCGCTCGGTCACGGCGGGGTCGGCCTGGTCTACCTGGACCTCCAGCACAGCCTCGACCTGCTGGACGTCGCCGCCGTGGTCGAGGTGGTCCGCCGGCACGGCCCGGGTATCCGGGTGCACGTGGACTGCAGCCACACCCTGGGCCTGGTCCTGGGTGGGGCGGTGCCCCACCCGCTGGTCGCGGGCGCCGACTCGATGGGCGGTTCGACGCACAAGACGTTCCCCGGCCCGCACAAGGGCGTGGTGTTCACCGACGACGACGAGATCGACGCCCGGCTGCGGGACGCGCAGTGGCGGCTGATCAGCAGCCACCACTACGCGGAGACCCTGGCCTTGGGTCTGGCCGCCGCCGAGTTCGAGGTGTTCGGAGCGGCTTACGCGTCCGCCGTCCTGGACAACGCGCGCCTGCTCGCCGAGGCGCTGGACCGCCGAGGATTCGAGGTCGTGCGCTCGGACGGGACGGCCACCCGGACCCACCAGGTGTGGCTGAGGGCCGGCGACGCCGATCGGACCGGGCGGCTGGCCGCGCGGCTGGACGCCCGGGGCATCCGGGTCCAGGACCTGCGCCGCCTGCCGGGGGTGCCCGGCCCGGTGATCCGGCTGGGCACCAACGAGGTCACCTTCGAGGGGGCCGGCGCACAGTCCATGGAACTGCTCGCCGAGGCGTTCACGTACGCCCTGCGGACGGGAGCCGGATCCGGGCCGACCGCCGCCGATGTCCGCCGCTCCTTCGGGCGGCCGTACTTCCACCCGGAGTTCGAGGCGGCCCCCCACGAGGCCGTCGACCGGCTGCGTGCTCCCGCGCTCCCGACTTCCTGAACGCGGCCGGGACGATCCGGGCCCCACCCGGGGAGCCGTCCTCCCGCATCG
>NZ_JAFLNG010000566.1 GCF_017427025.1 Streptomyces sp. FH025 | reverse complement strand
ATGGGCGCGGGTGCTCCCGGCCGCCCCGGCACCTGTCGAGAACCGTCAAGTCGATAACCGTGATCGAGGAGAGCCCCCCGCCATGCGTACTGCCGTCGTCGTCGGCACCGGACTGATCGGCACCTCCGCCGCCCTGGCCCTGGCCGCACGCGGGCTGACCGTCCATCTGGAGGACGCCGACCCGGACTCCGCCCGCACCGCCGAGTCGCTCGGCGCGGGCACCATCGAGCCTGCCGACGGCCCGGTCGACCTGGCGATCATCGCCGTCCCGCCCGCGATGGTCGGCAAGGTGCTCGCCGACTGCCAGCGCCGCAACCTGGCCCACTGGTACACCGACGTGGCCAGCGTGAAGGCCGGACCGGGCAGTGAGATCGCCGCGCTGGGCTGCGACACCGTTCACTACATCGGTAGTCACCCGATGGCTGGCCGTGAGCGCTCCGGACCGCTGGCCGCCTGCGCCGACCTGTTCGAGGGCCGCCCCTGGGTGCTCACCCCGACCGCGGACACCGACACCGACACCCTCAACGCCGCGCTGGAGCTGGTCGCGCTCTGCGGTGCCATGCCGATCGTGATGGACGCGGCCGAGCACGACCGGGCCGTCGCCCTGGTCTCGCACGCACCGCAGCTGGTGTCCTCGCTGGTCGCCGCCCGGCTGGAGAACGCCGACGAGACCGCCATAAGGCTCTCCGGTCAGGGCGTTCGCGACGTGACCCGGATCGCCGCCTCCAACCCCGAGATGTGGGTCGACATCCTGTCCGCCAACGCGGGCGCGGTCGCCGACGTGCTGGAGGAGGTGGCCGCCGACCTCGGCCAGACCGTCACCGCGCTGCGTGCCCTGGCCACGGCCGAGGAGGGCGGGCGCCAGGCCGGTGCCAAGGGCATCGAGGCGGTCATGCGGCGCGGCAACACCGGGCAGGCCCGCATTCCCGGCAAGCACGGCGCGCCGCCCACCCGGTACGAGACGGTCGCGGTGGTGCTCGGCGACCAGCCGGGCGAGCTGGGCCGGCTGTTCGGGGAGGTCGGCGAGGCCGGCGTCAACATCGAGGACGTCGTCATCGAGCACTCGGACGGGAAGCAGGTCGGCTTCGTCCAGCTGTCGGTGGCGCCGATGGCCGTCAAGCGGCTCACGGCGGCGCTGCGGTCGAGCGGGTGGAGCGTCCGGGACTGAGGTCTCGGGGCTGGTTCCTCGGGGCTGAGGTCTCGGGGCTGAGGTCGCAGGGCTGGTTCCTCGGGGCTGAGGTCTCAGGGCTGGTTGTTCAGGGCTGGTTGTTCGGGGTTGGGGTTGCGGAGCCGGGGTTCTCCTGGCTCGGGTTCGGAGCCGGGGTTCTCGGAGCGGGACAGGGGGAGCGGTCGTGATCATCGAGTTGCCGTTGGGGGAGACCCGGCACGGGTTCGCCGGTGAGCCGGTGGACCTGGGGAACGAGCGGTTCCTGCGGGCGGTGGTGGGCGGGGAGTTCCTGATCCGCCACCGCAGCGTCGAGACGATGGTCGAGCGGCCCCGGGCGCAGCCGCTCCGTCCGGAGTCCACCGGGTTCACCGCGTTCGGCGAGCCCGCCGAACCCGTGGAGCCGGAGCCGACCTGGAGCCTGCTGCTGCGCGCCGCCCACGCGGCCTTCGCGGAGCACCTGCCGCTGAGCCTGTCGCCGGACGTGCTCTGGTACGCGGTGGTGCACGAGGTCGCGGTGCACGTACGGATGTACCCGCCGCGCTACCGGGCGCTGTTCGGCGCGGCGGGCCGGGGCGCGGTGATCACGGTGCGCGACGACTCGCTGGCCGGGGTGGACCCGGACTGGGCGCGGTCGGTGCACCTGGTGCGGGAGCCGTTGGCGGCCGCGCTCGGGGCGGAGGTCGTCGAACTGTTCCGGCCCGCGTTCTCGACCACCACGCCCGAGGACGCCTCGGCGGCGCTGGTGGCGCTGATGGACGTGGTCAGCCCGTACTACGACTTCCGCTGGGAGACCCGCTGCGGCATCCCGCGGATCCGGCTGGAGGGCACCGCCGAGGACTGGGCGCTGCTGGCGGCCGGGGTCGGCGAGCTGGCGCGGCGCTTCGACTGGTTGGCGCCCTGGTTCGCCGAGCTGCGCCCGGTGGTGGACGAGATCGCGGCGACGGCGGCGGGCGGGCCGGTGGACGAGGTCTTCTGGCGATCGCTGTTCAAGTGGCGGTCGATGTCCGGCGGGCCCCGGGTGACCGGCTGGCTCACCGCCTTCTTCGCCCACACCCAGACCCCGGACGGCCCCCGGCTGCGGCAGTCCTTCGGCTGGCGGGAGGCGGCGAGCCGGGAGTACCACCGGGACGCGTTCGAGGTGAACGACTTCCCCTCGCACATCTCGAAGGTGCCGTTCGTCTGGGAGTTCCTCGGGACGGAGCGGCCGATGCTGCTGGTCGGCGGGGTGCTCGGCATCGAGCGGGACGGTGGGTTCCTGCGCCCGCGGCTCGGCAGCGCGGTGCTGGAGACGGTGGCCGGGCCGTGATCGCGGGGCTTCTGCGGGGTGGGGCGCCGCCGGCTCCGCAGGCCGCCCCGCGGAGGCCGTGCCCCAGGTGAACGGGCGGGACCGGGGTGTGGCGGCGGTCCATTAACCTTGAGGGAGACAATCCCCGGCCGCACGCCCGCGTAGGCGTCGGCTTCCATGCTCAGAGAGAGGTTCGGCCCCGTGGACACTGCCGACCGAGCGCACGCCCCGGTCGTCGTCGCCATCGACGGACCCTCCGGCTCCGGCAAGTCGACCGTCTCACGGGCGGTCGCCGCCCGGCTGGGCCTGAGCTTCCTGGACACCGGCGCCATGTACCGGGCGATGACCTGGTGGATGCTGGCCAACGACGTCGACGTCGACGACCCCGAGGCGGTGGCCGTCGCGTGCGGCAAGCCGGTCATCGTCTCGGGCACGGACGCCGTCGGCCCCACCATCACGGTGGACGGCAAGGACGTCTCCGGCCCGATCCGGGGCCCCGAGGTGACGGCGCAGGTCAGCGCCGTGGCCGCAGTGCCGGCGGTGCGGTCCCGGCTGGTCGAGCTGCAGCGCGGCTGCGCCGAGGTCGCCGAGCGCGGCATCGTCGCGGAGGGCCGGGACATGGGGACGGTGGTGTTCCCGGACGCCACCGTCAAGGTCTTCCTGACCGCCTCCGAGGAGGCCCGGGCCGAGCGCCGGGCGATCGAGCTGCGCGCCAAGGGCGTGGACGAGGCGACCATCACCGCGATGGCCGCCGACCTCGCCCGCCGCGACGCCGCCGACTCCTCCCGCGAGACGTCCCCGCTGAGCCAGGCCGTCGACGCGGTGCTGGTGGACACCAGCCGGCTCACGCTGGAGCAGGTGATCGACCGGATCACCGCGCTGGTGGAGGAGAAGGCCGGGCTGTCGTCGGTCTGACCGGTGGCCGGGCTCGACCCGACCGCCGATCCTGACCGGTCCCGACCGCTGATGAGATCTGACCACTGAATGAGACCGCGGGCCGCAGAGGTGCCGCGGAGGAAACCATCGCGCTGCCCCGAGCGGGGCGGGTACGCACGGCACGCCCCTGGGAAGGGCCGGGCCGGGAAACGGAACAGACGAACATGACCGCAGAGCACTCCGCCACCGAGCACGGTGAGCTGGACGCCGCCGACTACGCCGAGTTCATGGCGCTCGCCGCCGAAGAGGGCTTCGACCTCGACGGCTTCGACGCCGTCGACGGCGCCGAGCACGTCCGGCTGCCGGTGCTGGCCGTCGTCGGCCGCCCGAATGTCGGCAAGTCGACTCTGGTGAACCGCATCATCGGCCGCCGCGAGGCCGTCGTCGAGGACAAGCCGGGCGTCACCCGCGACCGGGTCACCTACGAGGCCAGCTGGAACGGCCGCCGCTTCAAGGTGGTCGACACCGGTGGCTGGGAGATCGACGTCCTCGGCATCGACGCCATGGTGGCCGCTCAGGCCGAGCTGGGCATCGAGCAGGCCGACGCGGTGCTGTTCGTCGTGGACGCCACCGTCGGTGCCACCGACACCGACGAGGCCCTGATCAAGATCATCCGCCGGGCGGGCAAGCCGACCGTCCTGTGCGCCAACAAGGTCGACGGCCCGTCCACCGAGGCCGAGGCCGCCTACCTGTGGTCGCTGGGCCTGGGCGAGCCGTACCCCGTCTCCGCCCTGCACGGCCGCGGCTCCGGCGACCTGCTGGACGCCGTCATGGCCGCGCTGCCCGAGGCCCCGCCGCAGACCTTCGGCGACGCCGCCCCCGGCGGCCCGCGCCGGATCGCGCTGATCGGCCGGCCCAACGTCGGCAAGTCCAGCCTGCTGAACAAGGTCGCCGGCGAGGAGCGCGTCGTCGTCAACGAGCTGGCCGGCACCACCCGCGACCCGGTCGACGAGATGATCGAACTCGGCGGCAAGACCTGGAAGTTCGTGGACACCGCCGGCATCCGCCGCCGGGTCCACCTGACCGCCGGCGCCGACTTCTACGCCTCGCTGCGCACCGCCGCCGCGCTGGAGAAGGCCGAGGTCGCGGTCGTCCTGATCGACGCCAGCGAGACCCTGGCCGAGCAGGACACCCGGATCATCTCGATGGCCGTCGAGGCCGGGCGCGCCGTCGTCATCGCCTACAACAAGTGGGACCAGCTGGACGAGGAGCGCCGCTACTACCTGGAGCGCGAGATCGAGCGCGACCTCGTCCAGGTGCAGTGGGCCCCGCGCGTCAACGTCTCGGCCAAGACCGGCCGGCACATGGAGAAGCTCGTCCCGGCGATCGAGACCGCGCTGGAGGGCTGGGAGACCCGCATCCCGACCGCGCGCCTGAACGCCTTCCTCGGCGAGCTGGTCGCCGCCCACCCGCACCCGATCCGGGGCGGCAAGCAGCCGCGCATCCTGTTCGGTACCCAGGCGGGCATCCGGCCGCCGCGCTTCGTGCTGTTCGCCTCGGGCTTCCTGGAGGCGGGCTACCGGCGCTTCATCGAGCGCCGGCTGCGCGAGGAGTTCGGCTTCGTGGGGACGCCGATCTCGATCTCGGTGCGGGTCCGGGAGAAGCGGAAGAAGAAGTAGTAGTACGCGCTGCCGTGCCTCGGCAGCGCGTGGTGCAGGGGCTCCGTCACGGTGGTGGCGGGGCCCCTGCGGGTTTTTCGGGGGTGCTTCCCGGGGGCGGTTCTTCCGGGGTGTCTTTCCCGGAGTGCCCTTCCCGGCATGTCTCTCCCGGAGTGTCTTTCCCAGGCGCGTCAGTGGTGCTCGCCG
>NZ_JAFLNG010000565.1 GCF_017427025.1 Streptomyces sp. FH025 | reverse complement strand
CGACGCCGCGACCACGGTGATCGATCTGAAGGGCGCCGTCGTCACCGCCGGCCTGGTCGACGGCCACCTGCACCCGGTCTCCGGCGCCGAGCTCACCCACGGCCTCGACCTCTCCGGCTGCACCGACCTGGAAGGCGTCCGGGCCGCCCTCGCCGCCGAGGTGCGCACGCTCGCCCCCGGCGCCTGGCTGCAGGCCTGGGGCCTGGACCCGAACGTCTTCGGCGACCGCCCGGTCGAGGCCGCCGCGCTCGCCCCCGTCCTGGACGGCATCCCGGCGCTGCTCCAGCTCTTCGACGCCCACTCCATGCTCGCCAGCCCGCGCGCCCTGGAGCTGGCCGGCGTGAACGGCCCCCGCACCTTCGCCCAGGCCGCCGAGGTGGTCTGCGACGCCGACGGCCGCCCCACCGGTCTGCTGCTGGAGGACGCCGCCTGCGAGCTGGTCGAGCGCGCCGCCCCGCAGCCCACCCGGGCCGAGCGCCGCGAACGCCTCGCCGCCGCGCTCCGCGCCATGGCCGCGAACGGTCTGACCGGCGGGCACGCCATGGACGCCAACGGCGACAGCCTCGACCTCTACACCGAGCTCGACCGCATGGGCGAACTGCCGCTGCGACTGAAGGTCGCGCCCTGGTGCCAGCCCGGCGTGGACGAGGACGGGCTGCGCGAGCTGATCGAGTTGCAGGGCCGGGGCGGGAGGCTGTGGCGGGTGGACGGCGTCAAGCTGTTCATGGACGGCACGATCGACAACGGCACCGCCTGGCTGGAGCGCCCGGACCGCCATGGCGAGTCCACCCACGCGTTCTGGCCCGACCCGGCGCACTACACCCGGGTGATCGGGGAGTTGCACCGGTCCGGCGTGCCGACCGCCACCCACGCGATCGGCGACGCCGCCGTCCGGCACGCCCTCGACTCCGTCGCCAAGGCCTCGGCGGAGGTCTCGGCGGCGGCCTCGACGAACGGTTCCACCGGGGACACGGCCCCCGTCCGGCACCGGATCGAGCACATCGAGACCGTCCCGGACGAGGTGGTCCGCCGCTTCGCCGAGCTCGGCGTGGTCGCTTCCATGCAGCCCACCCACTGCTGCGACTTCACCCGCGCCGACCACACCGACAACTGGTCCCGCCGCCTCGGCGAGGAGCGCGCCGACCGCGCCTGGCGCTGCCGCGACCTGTGGGACGCCGGCGCCACCGTCGTCCTCGGCTCCGACTGGCCGATCGCCCCCTACCCGCCGCTGGGCGTGATGGCCGGCGCCCGCCACCGGCGCCCCAGCCGCGATCTCGCTAAGCCCCCGCACAACCCCGGCCAGGCGCTCACCGCTCTGGAAGCACTGCGCGCGATGACCGTCAACGCCGCTTACGCGGCGGGCGAGGAGCAGGTGGCGGGCCGGATCACCGTCGGCCACCGCGCGGACCTGACCGTCCTCGCCGCCGATCCGCTCACCACCTCCGCCACCGAACTCGCGGAGGTCCCGGTGCTGCTCACCGTCCTCGACGGCCGTCCCACCCACCGCGCCGACTCCCTCTGAGCGCAGCGGCTGACCGTCAAGCGGCCCCTCGGCCCCGCCAGGCTCCCCTCAACGGGGCCGGGGCAGTGCCCGGTTCAACGTACAGGACCCTTCGGTCCGATCCGGGGGCTATCCCCCGGCCGATCCGGCGGCCGTCCCCAGCGCGCCACGCCCCTCCGCTGGCGAGGATTCCTTCAGCGGCCTACGCAGGCCATGGAGTTGGACCTGACCATCCGAGAAGGAGCGATCATGACCGTAGCCGGGGAACCGATCGGCCGACGGGGGCTGCTCGCGGCCACCGCCGCCGTCGCGACCACCACCCTGCTCGCCCCGGCTGCGGCCGCCGAACCACCGCAACAGTCCGTACCCATCGTCGAGTTAGCGGAGATCGCCCACCCCCTGCGATCCACCGATCCCGTCGGCCCGAGCGAGGACCTGCGGGCGCTGGGCGCGATGATCGGCGAGGCGCGGGTGGTCGGGCTGGGTGAGGCCACGCACGGTTCGCACGAGTTCTTCGCCTTGAAGCACCGGGTGTTCCGTCACCTGGTCGAGGAGATGGGTTTCACCACCTTCGCCCTGGAGGCGAGTTGGTCGGCCGGCCTGCTGATCGACGCCCATGTGCAGGGCCATGGCGGGGACGACGCCCGTCAGGTGGTCGACCGCACTCTGGCCCAATCTCCTTGGCACCGACGCGAGTTCGCCGACCTCATCACCTGGATGCGCGGCCACAACCTCCGACACCCGCAGCGCCCGGTCCACTTCGTCGGAGACGACCTCGGCTTCCCCGGGCTCGGCGACCACCTCTTCACCCGGGTGACCGACCACCTCCGCAGGGCCGCTCCCGCCACACTGCCGAAGGTCGAGCAACTGTACGCCGGACTACGGCCGTTCGACGACGGCCTCGGCTACGTGGCGAACCTGCCACTGCCGCGGCGCAAGCGAAACGCGGAGCTCGCGCAGCAGGCGCTGGAGCTGGTCACGGAGGCCGGGGGCGGGGCCACCGGGATCGCGACGGCCGGGACCACGGCGACCGGGACCGCGGGCGACGTGGAGCACGAGTGGGCCGTGCAGCACGCCCGGAACATCGCCCAGACCTTCGCCTTCGCCACCATGAACCCGGAGGACCGGTCCTTCGTCATCGCGGCACAGCGGCTCCGAGACCGCGCGATGGCGGACAACGTCCTGTGGTGGCGGCGGATCCACGGCGACGGGATCCTCCTCTCGGCGCACAACGGCCATGCCGGCTACCTGAGTTCCGACCCCGAGCTGTACCCCCACCCACAGGGCTCCCAACTGCGCGACGTCCTCGGCGCCGGCTACCGCAGCATCGGCCTCACCTTCGGACAGGGCTCCTTCCTCACCGAGGAGGACGTCTTCGCCGACGACTGGCGGACGACCACCGTTCCCCCGGCCACACCGGACATGACCGAGTACGCCCTCGACCGGGTCCGGCGCCGCGACTACTACCTCGACCTGCGCCGGGCCCCGAGCGCGGCCCGCGCCTGGCTGGCGACTCCCCGCCCGACCTACGACGCCGGAACCACCTTCCAGCGCGACCCGCTGCCGACCCTCGCCATCGGCCCGGCCTACGACCTGCTCGTCCACCTCCACCAGGTCCGCGCGGCCGAGCAGCTCTGAGCAGGAACGACGCGCCGGGCCGCCCCGCCCCACCCGACGCCGGAGCTCCGGCGTCGGGTGGGGCGGGGTGGGCGGCGGCCGTCAGACCGACAGTTCACCCTCCCGGGCGACCACGCGGCCCGCGCGGACCACCAGTTCACGCGCCGGGAGGTCGACCACGACCTGCGGCAGGCACTCACCGGACACCAGCATGAAGTCGGCCGGCGAGCCGGGTGTCAGGGTGACCGGCGGCAGCTCCAGCACTTCGGCACCGCCGTCGGCCGCCAGAGCGAAGCAGTCGGCCAGCTGCTCATCGGTACGGGCGTCGGTGGTCCAGCCGAGCAGGTGGGCCCGGTGCAGCATGTCCGCGTTGCCGTACGGGCTCCACGAGTCCCGCACGCCGTCCGAGCCGAGCCCGACCTTCACCCCGTGCGCGCGCAGCTCGCGGAACGGCAGCACTTGGTGGGCGGAGGGCGCGACGGTGGTCAGGCCGACCCCGGACTCGGCCAGCAGTTCGGCGAGTTCGGCCAGCGGCGCGCCGGACAGCTCGGGTACGCAGAAGGCGTGGCTGACCACGACCCGCCCGGCCAGTCCGGCCGCCCTGGTCCGCTCGGCGATCTCGCGCAGCGGGCCGAGGCCGCGCTCGCCCCCGTCGTGCAGGTGGATGTCGAGCCGCAGTCCGTGCCGTTCCGCGAGGCCGAACAGGAGGTCCAGCTGGGCGGGCCCCTCACCGTCCGCGCCGCCGTCGAACCCGGCCGGGTCGATGCCGCCCACCGCGTCGATCAGCCCGCTGGCCGCCGCCTCCGCCAGCAGCTCACCCGCGCCGGGGGTACGCCGCACCCCGTGCTGCGGGAAGGCGACCAGCTGGACGTCCAGCGCCCCGGCGAGCCGGTCCCGGACCTCCGCGAGCCCGGTCACCCCGGCCAGCCCGTAGGCGGGCGCCACGTCCACATGGGCCCGCACCGCGCGCGTACCACGGGTCACGGCGTGGGCCAACAGCCGGTGCGCGCGATCGGCGAGCGGGGTGCGCTGGTGCCGGTGGAGGTCGACGTCGCCCGCGACGTACTCGGGCAGCGAGCCGGCCGGGCGCCGGCTGTACCAGGGCTCGCCCCAGGCGGTCTTGTCCGGGTGGATGTGCGCGTCCACCAGCGTGGGCAGTGCGATCCGGCCAGCACCCTCGACCACCTCCGGCTCGATCCCGTCCGGCACTCGTTCGACCAGCAGGCCGTCCACGGCGACCAGGTCGACGGCGCGCGCGGCACCGAAGGGGCGGACCTCACGGAAAACGGTCACGGACGGCGCCGGTGCGGCTGCCGGTGCCGATGTCGGTGCCGATGTCGTCATGCGGTGCTCCCCGGGTCCCGTCTCGGCGATTTGTCCAGCAGGCAAAACATCCCACCTTTCCTTCAACGGTCTGTTTATCATCTGCGGGTCCCCGTCCCCCACCCGGAGCCGCTCACGCATGCCCGCGCCGCTGTCCGCACCGCCCGCCACCGAACCACCCGTCACGGAATCGCCCGTCACCGAGCCGCCCGCCGCCAGCGCCCGCCCGCACCCGCTGCACGCGCTGCGGGCCACCGTCTTCGCCATCGGCGCCCTGCTCCTGCTGGTCGGGGTCGGCGTGCTGCTCGACCAGCCGCTGCTGATCCCGCCGCTGGCCGCCAGCGCGGCCCTGGTGCACGGCGCGCCCGGCCTGCCGATCTCGCAGCCGCGCAACCTGATCGGCGGCCAGCTGATGTCGGCTGTGATCGGCTTCGCCGTCCTGGCCGTCACCGGCAGCACAGCCTGGGGCGCGGCCATCGCCGCCGGGCTCGCGCTGGGGGCGATGATGCTCACCCACCTCTCGCACTCCCCGGCTGCGGCCACCGCCGTCATCGTGGTCCTCCAGGCCCCGCACCCGGTTCCCTTCCTTCCGCTGCTCGCCCTGGCGACAGCGCTGCTGGTCGTCATCGGCCTGCTGCCCGGCCGGATCGGCGGGCACCCGGTCCGGTATCCAGTCTCCTGGTGAACGGCGGACGGCCGGGTCAACCGATCGGATGACCCGGCCGTCCACCGTTGCGCCGCACTCTCCCGGCCACCCCGCCGACGCCACC
>NZ_JAFLNG010000564.1 GCF_017427025.1 Streptomyces sp. FH025 | reverse complement strand
CCGTACGGCGGTGGGTCAACTCGGCTGCGGTGGAGGCCGGTTACACCAGGAGTTTCCGTCGTTCGCGAGTCGTCGCGCTACTCCGTTCGCGGCGGGGGCCCTGTCGACGTCAAGCGGTCGAGAAATGAGCTTCGGTGTGATGACCTGCTGGTTTCCATGAATTTGATTTGTTTCTGTCCAGGCGTCTCGGTGCCCGTTCGGCGTTGGCGGATGCCGGTGGCGTAAGGGCCGAGGTGCCGGTTCGGTGCTTTCAGTCGGCGCGGAAGCTGCCCGAACTTCGTGCCTCGAAGGGTGTGCCCAAGGGCGCCCGCCCGAGAATAGACTGAGGTCAAGAAAGCAGACGGAAGTCAGCTTCGTTGCCCGCCCGGACCGCGAATCCGGGCAGACCTCACAGGAGAACCCCATGCGCGACAGCGACGTCATCACCGGCCGGGCCGACCTCGGCGCCATCGACAACACCACCGGCGAGGCCGCCTTCTACTCCCACCGTCAGCCCGCCTGGCACGGCCTCGGCACCGTCACCGAGGACGCCAAGACCAGCGACGAGGTCCTGCACCTCGCCCAGCTGGACTGGGAGGTCGAGAAGCTGCCGATCCTGCCGATGAACAAGGGCAAGCTCGGCAAGAAGATCCCCAACCGCTTCGCCACCGTCCGCACCGACACCGGCGACTGGGTCGGCGGCCTCGTCGGCAACACCTGGACCCCCATCCAGAACCGCGCCGCCTTCGCCTTCCTGGACGAGCTCGTCGGCGGCGGCCACGTCACCTACGAGACCGCCGGTGCGCTCGACGGCGGCCGGGTCGTCTTCATGTCGGTCAAGTCCCCGAGCATCACCATCGACCCCGAGGGCGCGGCCGACCGCATCGACCTCTTCACGTTGTTCGCCAACAGCCACGACGGCCGCTCCGCCGCCGTCGCCGTCGAGACCCCGGTCCGGGCGGTGTGCACCAACACGCTTGACCTCGCCGTCAGCGAGGCCCAGCGCGTGTGGAAGGTCCGCCACACCATCGACGCCCTTGACCGGCTGGAGGAGGCCCGGCGCACCCTCGGCTTCACCGAGCGCTACGCCGCAGCCCTGGAGGCCGAGGCCGCCGCCCTGTACCAGCAGGCGATGACCGGCCAGGAGTTCGACAAGCTGATCACCCGGCTGTGGGGGGCTCCGGACGAGGGGACGCGCAAGCACATCCTCGCGGCTCACGAGGAGCGGCGCGACCGGCTGCATTACCTGTTCGCCGAGGCCGACACCCAGGACAACATCCGGGGCACCCGCTGGGCCGCCCTTCAGGCGGTCGTGGAGTTCGAGGACTACTTCCGGACCGTCAAGATCCCCGAGGCGCTGACTGAGCAGGAGCACCGCGCCAACCTCGCGATGACCACCCTGCTGCACGACCAGAAGAGCCCGCTCAAGGACGCGGCGAAGGCCCTGTTGCTCGCGGCCTAACCCCCGGCGGCCGGGGGCCTGCGGGCCCCCGGCCGACCGTTAGCCGCTCCGCGTCAACCCGGCCGTGCCGCCCGCTGGCGCGGCCCCGCCACCTGGAACGAGGAACCGCCATGTCCGACAACACCCCCTTCACTCCCGAGATGGCCCACCTGGCCGACTTCGTCGCCGGCGCGCTCGACCGCGAACCGGTGGGACAGATCGTCGTCGCCGAGTTCGGCGAACCCCTGCGCCTGCTCCTCGCGGACATCCCGGAGGGCCCGCACCACTGGCCGTCCTTCGCCCGGACGTTCATCGGCGACGTCGCCGAACTGCCCGCCACCAGCAAGGAACAGCGCAACGTCGCGCTGCTCGTCTACGCCCGCGACGGCCACGGCCTCGAGGATGCCGACACTTACACCGCCGTGTGGCGCCACCTTGCCACCACGTGCGCGCGGTACGGCCTGGCCGTGATCGAAAGCCAGTTCATCACCCGCACCCACTGGTGGCCCCTGCCCGCCGACCCCACCACCGGCGCCCCCGGCCCGGGAACGCCCCGCGCCGCCGAGCGGCCGACGGCCGACCGGCACCCCGTGGACGACGGCGCGGAGGGTGATGCGGGTGTGGTGGCCGACGCCGTGCACGCCTTCGCGCGCGAGCTGGAAGCCGGCCACGAGGCCGCCAAGCAGAGTCTCAAGCCGCTGCTTGCCGCCATGCTGACCGGTCAGCGCGACATCGAGGAACTGACCGATGCGGAGGCGGCGCGGCTGCTCCTCGCGGTCCAGAACGGGGACTTCCTGCACATGGCCTCGACGTACTGCGAGCCAGAGGAGGTGAAGCGGGCGGCGCTGCTGTGGTCGCGCGTCGCATGGCTGTGCGTCGACCCCTACCGCCGCCTGGCCGCCGCGCCGCTCACCCTGCTTGGTGCCGCGCTGCTGCTCGACGGCGACACTCCGGCGGCCGCAGAGGCGCTGCTCCTCGCGCTGGAGGTCAAGCCGGGGGACGAGCAGGCGCAGGCGCTGCTGGGGCTGGTCTCCCTGGCGGAGATCGACCGGGTCATCGGCGCGCCGGTGAGCGCGGCGGAGTCGCTGAGGGCCTTCCTTCGCAAGCGCCGCGAGCTGTAGCCGCAGGCTGCGGTGTCGCCCCGGTGCCCGGCCCTTCGGGGGCGGGCACCCGGGCCCGGCCCCGACGGCACCCCGATCCAGGGGAATTGGGGTGTGCCCAACAGACGCGCCCTAAAATAGACTTATGTCAAGAAAGAAGACAACAGTCTTCTTCTGTTGCCGCTCCGGACCGCGAATCCGGACCAACCCTGATAGGGACCCATGACCGACAAGCTGCTCCTGCTGAACGGCCCCGAGGGCCTGGTTCACCTGCTGCCGTTCCTCTTCAACTACCACCCCGAGAACAGCGTCGTTCTCGCCGGCATCACCCCGACCGGGACGCCGCTCGGATTCGTCCGAACCGACCTGCCCGCCGACCCCGCCCTCTGGCCCTCCATGGCCGAAGAGCTGGTCGCCTACCAGCAGGACGATGCCGCATCGTTCCTGTTCCCGACCCACCGGCTCGTCGCCTACATCTGCCCCGACCCGGACGACCCGGACTACGGTCCGCAGTCCCGCCTCACCCACCAGCCCATCGCCGACCACCTGCGCGAAGCGTGCGGACGCCTGGGTCTGGCCCTGAGCGAAGCCATATACGTGACCCGGTCCCGCTACTGGTCGATGCTGACGACCGGCCCCAACGACGGGCACCCCATCCCCGAACCGCCCGCAGAGCTCGACTCGACGAGCCTGCCGCGCAGCAGCGACGTCCTGAAGTCCCTCGCCCCCGCCACCGGCACACGGGCCACCGCCATGGCCGCGACCCTCGACACCGCCGTGCGCGCCATGCACGCCGACATCCTCTCCAACGGGCACCAGAATGTCGTGGACGACGCGATCGACCTCGTGACCACCACCATCGGCGAACTGGTCACCGGCGCCTGGCAGGCCAAGGACACCCCTGACGACCTCGCGGCCCGACTGCTGCTCGCCCTCCAGTACGACGACGTGCGCAACACCGGGCTCATGCACTGCGAGGAGCACGAGCTGGCGGCCGCGAACGAGCTGTGGCTCGCCCTGGCCCGCCGCTGCCCCGCCTCCTACACCGACCACGCCGCCATACCGCTCGCCCTCCACGTGTTCACGGCGTGGGCACTCGGCGACGAGGCCACGTCCCGACTCGCCCTCCGGGCCGCCGACACGTGCCTCCCGGACCAGGACCTGACCCGCTTCCTCCTCGGCAGGTTCAACAGCGGATCGAGCTTCCACCACCTGCGTGAGCACCTGCGCGAGCACCGCGTCACCCGGGGCAACCCCGTCACGGGCTGACCCGCCCCCGGCAGGGGCCGCAAGTCGAGCGGCCCCTGCCCACCCCACACCGACCACGAGCGGAGAGATCCCCTTGAACATCAACACGGTGCCCGTCTTCGACGTCCGCAGCCCCGCCCAGGCCGTCGAAGCGCTGCCCTACCTCCTGCGCTTCCAGCCCGACGGCCCCGACGGCATGGTGTTCGTCCTCGCCCACGACACCCTGCACGACCGCCCGCTCTTCAGCCAGAAGTTCGACCTGCCCGACGGCGAGGACGACCCGAACGAGGCCGCGCACCACATGATGCACAGCACGCTGCGCCGCCTGGAGAAGTTCGCCACCGGCCCGGCCGACGTCCTGCTGTACCTGTGCGCGAGCCAGCAGGACGCGGGCGACGGCCACGCCGCGATGACCCGGCACCGGGCGCTGGCGGACGCGCTCCTGCTGTCCGCCGAGGCCCACGGCATCGACACCCTCGCCGCCATGTTCGTCACGCCCACCCACTGGTGGGTGTACCACCACGACAACCCCAACTACCGGCACGAGGGCATGCCCGTCGACGGCCCGGACAACCCGGGCGTCGTCACCATGAACGCCCGCGCCGTCGGCATCCCCACGCCGCCCAGCCAAGCCGCGATCGCCGCCGCCTTCGAACCCGTCACGGGGAAGGAAGCCGAAGCCCAGCGCGCCGCGATCCTGCACGCCGTCGGCGAGCGGGCTGACCGCGTGCAGGCCAGCAGCTTCGACGCCGAGACCGAACGGCTCACCGCGATCCTCGACCGGCTGCTACTCGGCGGGGGAGACGGCATACCGCTGGAGGACCTCACCCCGGACCAGACGGCAGAGCTGACCGTCGGGCTGGGGCACCGGCCCCTGCGGGACATCGCGCTCGAATACATCGAACCGGACGAGCTCCCGCGCGCCCGGGAGCTGTGGGCCCTGCTGGCCCGCCGCTGCGCCAGCGCCACCACGACCTTCGTCGCCGCCCCCCTGACCCTCGCCGCGTTCACCGCCGCCGTCGCCGGGGAAGTCCCGGCCGCGCTCCTCGCCCTCGAACGGGCGCGCAGCGCCGACCCGCGCTACCTTCTGGCCGAGCTCCTGATGGAGCAGATCGTGATGGCGGGCTCTGTGGACGACATCGCCGACGTGGTCCGGCAGGAGCGCGAGGGCCGCCGTCGCGGCCACGACAGCTGACCGTCCGGCCGGGGCGGGCACCGAACGCCCGCCCCGGCCGTGGCCCATGCAGGCTCTTCGACCACAACCAGGGGGGACACCGTGAGGTATAGCGATCCGCAGCCCGAGCCCGAGCCCGAGCCCGAGCCCGAGCCCGACCACGACCCGGCGCCCGCCGTCGCCGACCCCGCCACCGGGGAGGTCCGGGTCCTCGCGCGCCTGTGTGACACCTGCATCTACCGGCCGGGCAACCTGATGCACCTCGCCCCCGGC
>NZ_JAFLNG010000563.1 GCF_017427025.1 Streptomyces sp. FH025 | reverse complement strand
GATTCAGGCCCCGGTGGACAGTTGATCACGATCCGAGTGATCACACCCGACGGCAGGAGAGCGCCATGGCAGACGACGTGCAGGAACTGGGCGGGGTGAAGGTGCTCGTGTGCGACTCCGCCGGGCCCGCGATCACCACCGTGCAGGACGCACTCGATCTCATCGGCGCGACCTACCTCGGCGCCGAGGTCGTCGCCGTGCCCGCCGACCGCCTGGACGACCGCTTCTTCGTGCTGAGCACCGGCTTCGCGGGCGAGGTCATGCAGAAGTTCGTCAACTACCACGTCCGGCTGGCCGTCATCGGCGACATCTCCCGCCACCTGGAGGCGAGTTCGGCCCTGCGCTCGCTCGTCCACGAGTCGAACTCGTCCGGCCACATCTGGTTCCTCCCGGACGTCGACGCCCTCACCACCCGACTGGCCGCTCAGGCCTGACCCCGAGCATCGCGCCCTGCGCCGCGCCGACCCCACGGTCGGCGCGGCGCAGTCGTTGCGGCGGGCCGTCAGGGGGCGGCCCGCCGGGCGTACACCTCGATCTCGATCTTCATCCGGGGGTCGGCGAGCCCGCACACCAGCATCGTGGCGGCCGGCCGGACGTCACCGAAGCAGCGACGCAGCACCGGCCAGCAGGGCTCGACGTCCGCGCGCTCGGGCAGCAGGTAGCGAACCCGCACCACGTCGCCGAAGCCGCACCCCGCCTCCGCCGGCGCGGCCCCGATGTTGCGCAGGCACTGCTCGGCCTGCTCCACCACGTCATCGGAGACGACTCGAATCCGCTGGTCGCCCACCTGCTCGCGACCGTCAGCCGCACCGGCGACGACGGCGACCGACCGCCCGGCACACCCCCTGCCGGCTCACCCACCGCACGCCTCCGGGAGGCCGCGCACCGCCCGGATCCGGGAGCGAACGAAGGCGACCGTCTCGATCAGCGGCGGCGGGTCCAGCGGCGTGCCGAAGCCGACGTGGAAGTCCGCCGTCCCCGGCCGCAGCGGCGGCCGCCACCCGACCGCGGCCGGCCGGTCCGCCGCCGGCCCGGTGAAGGCGCAGCCGAGCAGGACGTCGATGTCGCGCCGCCCGGCGGCCCTGAACAGCTCGTCCAGCGCGGCGGCCGGGAGCGCGCCGTGCGGCGAGACGCTGATCACCAGGCGTTTGATGCCGTGGGACCGGCCCGGTGTCGCGCCCGGCCGGGCGGCCGGGTTCCACCAGGCGTACGCGGGCGGCGGGCCGGGGAACCACATCCTGGTCCGGCCGACGCCGAGGTCCGGGACGGTGGCGAGCGCGGCGAGGTCGGGCCGACGCGGCGGCGGGACGGGCCGGTGGTGCTCGGCGACCACCCCGAGGTAGTCGCCGGGCCGGACCACCGGGTCGACCAGCGGGAGGTTGTCCCCCAGGGTGAGCAGTCCGGCCCCGCTTCGCTCGACAACCCGGTGGGCGACGGCCCGCCGGGCCAGCCCGGCGACCACCACGTCCCCGGGCCGCACCTCGCAGAAGGGCCGGGGCCGTACGTCGACGACGGCGCCGGGCGCGATCGCGGGCAGCATGCCCCGGTCGGCGGTGCGCAGCCGGGCGCTGCCGGACGTGTCGAGGTCGCGGCGCAGCTGCGTGATCTCGTCCGTGGTCCTTGTCCCTTCTCGCGGCTTGCGGGCGGAATGCCGACCCTGCGGGCGAGATCCGAGCATGCCGATCCGCACACCGACCAAGGGAGGGCAAAGCTTGCCCTGTCATCCACGGGCGCTGTGTGCTCAGACTGTGAGGGAAGTTTGGCCGGTTGACCCCTGTCGAACGGCACGGGGGTCGTCCACCATGCTCCCGTGGACACCAGGATCGCGATCCGCGACTTCCTCGTCTCCCGCCGCACCCGGCTGCGCCCGCAGGACGTAGGCATGCCCCCGCCGGCCGGTCAGCGCCGGGTGCCGGGCCTGCGCCGGGAGGAGATCGCGGCGCTGGCCCACGTCAGCGTCGACCAGTACGTCCGGCTGGAGCGCGGCCAGGCGTCCCGGGTGTCGGACGCGGTGATCGACGCGGTCGCCACGGCGCTGCGGCTGACGCCGGCCGAGCACCGCTACCTGCACGCCCTCGCCCGCCCGGCACCGCCGCCGCCCCGGTCCACCGCCGCGCGGGGCCCGGTGCGGCCGAGCGTCCAGTGCTTCCTCGACTCACTGCGCGCCGCGCCCGCGTACCTGGTCGGCCACGGCGGCACCGTCCTCGCCTGGAACCGCCTGGCCACCCGGGTCTTCCTCGACTTCGCCGAGCTGCCCGAGGACCGACGCACGCTCGGCTGGATGATCTTCACCGACCCCAGGGCGCGCGAGATGTACGTGGACTGGCCGCTCAAGGCCCGCGAGGTGGCCGCCTTTCTGCGCTGCGAGCTCGGACGGCACCCGCACGACCCCGAGCTGACCCGGCAGATCGAGCAACTCCGCTGCTACAGCCAGGAGTTCGACGCCCTCTGGCGGAGCCACGGGGTCATCGAACTGTCCCACGGCGTGACCCGGGCGCGCACCCGGGTCGGCGTGGTGGAGCTGTGCCGGGAGATCCTCCGGCTGGCCGGAGAGCCGGGCGAGTTCGTCATCCTCCACACCCCGGCCACGCCGGAGGCGGCGGCCGTCCTCGCCACCCTGGAGGCGCCGGACACGGACTGACGGCGTCCTCCGGCCGACCCACCGTCAGCCCTGGGTGAGGTGAGCGCCAGCCCTGAGCAAGCGCCAGCCCTCGGTGAGCGCCAGCCCTCAGCGCGCGTCAGCCCTCGGTGAGCGCGAGCCGGATCCAGCGCTCGGCCTCCGCGATCGCCACCGCGACGTCGAAGGCCTGCGGCGCGGCGGCCGCCTGCACCACCAGCCCCCTGACCAGGCCGACCAGGGCCAGCGCGAAGGCCTGAGGGTCCACTCCGGCGCGCACCTCACCCTCGGCCAGCCCCTGCCCGACCACGTCCGCCGCCCAGCCGCGGGTGCGGGTGTCCAGCTCCGCCACCGCGTCGGTCAGCTCGGAGGCCCCGGCGAGCGCCTCGGCGCCCAGGACCACGAAGGCCCGGCCCAGGTCGGTCGGGGTGCGCACGCCCTCCAGGCAGCCGCGCGCGAACCGGCACAGCTCGTCCACCGCCCCGGCGCCGCTGCGCTCCGGCGCGGCCGCCGCCATCGCCTCGGCCAGCGCCTCCTCCTGGAGCCGGGCCAGCAGCGCCGCCTTGGAGCCGAAGTAGTGGGTGGCCAGGCCGCGACTGAAGCCCGCCTCCTCCCCGACCCGGGCGAGGGTGACCCCGGTGCTGCCGTGCTCGGCCACCAGCCGGGCGGCGGCGGCGAGCAGCGCGGCCTCGGCCCGGGCGCGCCGCTCGGCCTGGGTGCGACGGGCCGGCGCGCCCTGCGGTGGCGCTCCGGGGCCGGTCGCTTCATCGTGCGTAGACATAGCACCATGCTAGGGTTGAATTTGCTTGTTGAACAACAAGCAAGTTTGGGGCGGCGGACATTCGGCGGAGCACTCCCCGGCCGCGCCGCCCCCGGCAGAAGGGAAGTCCCGATGACCGCCACGATGCTCGCCGGACGACTCGACGTCGCCAACGGCACTTTCGCCGTCGAAGAGGTGCCCGTCCCGGTGCCCGGCCCGGGCGAGGTGCTGATCAAGGTCGAGGCGGCCGGCGTCTGCCTCTCCGACGTCCACCTGATCGAGGGCATGCTCAAGCCGCTCTTCCTCAAGGGCGACAAGGTCACCCTCGGCCACGAGGTCGCCGGCACCGTGCACACCCTCGGCGAGGGCGTGACCACCGCCACCGTCGGCGACCGGGTGCTGCTCCAGGCCGGCGAGACCCGGGGCGGCCGGGTGTACACCCGGGGCGTCGACTACGACGGCGGCTGGGCCGAGTACGCGCTCGCCACCGCCACCACCCTGGTACCGATCCCCGACGCGCTGCCCTTCGAGCAGGCCTGCTTCATCCCCGACGCGGTCTCCACCCCCTGGGCCGCGATCACCGCCACCGGCGCCGTCCGCCCGGCCGAGGCCGTCGGCGTGTGGGGCGTCGGCGGGCTCGGCGCCCACGGCGTCCAGCTGCTGCGGGCCATCGGCGCCTTCCCGATCGTCGCCGTCGACCCACTGCCGGCCGCCCGCGAGCGCGCCCTGGCCTTCGGCGCCGACGCCGCCCTCGACCCGGCCGACCCGCAGTTCGCCGAGCACCTGCGCGAGGCCACCGGCGGGCGCCCGCTCTCCGTCGCCTTCGACTTCGCCGGCGTCGCCCCGGTGCGCGAGCAGGCGATGGCCACGCTCGGCGAGCACGGCAGGCTGGTCCTGGTCGGCCTCACCGACAAGCCGCTGACCATCACCAACGGCACCCTGGTCAGCTACCTGCGCCAGCAGATCCGCGGCCACTACGGCTCCGAGGGCCGGGACGTCGAGGACCTGGTCAACCTGGTCCGCGGCGGCCGCCTGGAGTTCTCCCGCTCGGTGAGCGGCACCTTCCCGCTGGCCGAGGCCGCGAAGGCGGTCGAGGCGCTGGAGCACAAGGAGGGCAACCCGATCCGGCTGGTGCTCAAGCCCTGACCGACCCTTCCCCGAACGCGGGGCGGATGATTGGATTCCCTTCCAGGAAGTTGCAGAAACTTGCAGCGCACCATGGAAAGGACAGCCCCATGAACCCGCCCCGCGACATCCCCTGGCACGAGGCCAGCTGGCTCAACCCGCCCGAGCACGTCCGGACCGACGGCGCCGACCTCCTGGTCACCGCCCGCGACCGCAGCGACTTCTGGCGCACCACCAGCTACGGCTTCGTCCGCGACGACGGCCACGCGCTGCTCACCGGCTTCCCGCCGGGTAGCGCCACCGAGGTCACCTTCGTCGCGGACTTCACCGCCCTCTACGACCAGGCCGGCCTGCTGATCCGGGTCGCCCCCGAGACGTGGATCAAGGCCGGAGTGGAGCTGAGCGACGGCGTCCCGCACCTGGGCGCGGTGGTCACCCACGGCGTCTCGGACTGGTCCCTCGCCCCCGTTCCCGACTGGCACGGCCGCCCCGTCACCGTCCGCGCCAGCCGCACCGGAGACGCCGTCACCATCCGCGCCCGCTGTGCGGACGGCCCCTGGCGCCTGGTCCGCCTCGCCCCACTCGCCCCGGACGCTACCGCCACGGCCGGCCCCTTCTGCTGCTCCCCCGAACGGGCCGGCCTCCAGGTCCGCTTCACCCGCTTCACCCAGGGCCCCGCCGACACCGCCCTGCACCTGCCGGAGTGACCGCTCCCCCTACTCCA
>NZ_JAFLNG010000562.1 GCF_017427025.1 Streptomyces sp. FH025 | reverse complement strand
CGAACGCGCCCTTGACGGACGGTCCGGCGGTGACGATCGAGCCGGTGTGCGCGGTGTCCACGGTGTCCACCGCGTACGCCGCCGGACCGCCGAGTGCCGCCGCCAGGCCCACCACGCCCGCCACCGAGGCGATCCGCGCGCCGGTCCGTCCCGAGACGTTCCCGGTGAACTGCCCGGCCACCAGCGCGACGGCCGCCACCAGCCCGCCGACCAGCACCGCCCAGCGCAGCCAGGGCAGGAAGTCGGAGCTGCGTCCGAGCAGGACGAACGCCCACACCGCCGTCACCGCGAGGGTCCCGGCCAGCACCAGCGCCCAGGGCAGCCGGTGCCGGGCCCGCCACAGCCCGTCCACGCCCATGCCGACCAGCGCCGCGACGGCCGGGGCCAGCGCCACCGTGTAGTACTGGTGGAAGATCCCGGACATGAAGCTGAAGATCAGCGCGGTGGAGATCAGCCAGCCGCCCCAGACCAGGAAGGCCGCGCGGGCGGTGTCGGTACGGGCGTAGCGGCGGGTCGCCCAGAGGCCGGCGACCAGCAGGATCAGCGCGGCCGGCAGCAGCCAGGCGATCTGCCCGCCGATGTCGCCGCCGAACATCCGGGTGATGCCGGTCTGCCCCCAGCCGCGGCCGGGCATCGCCCCGCCCGGCAGGTCGAGCCCGGCCGGCATCCGGCCGCCGCCGACGCTGCCGCGCTCGTTGCCGTCGACCCGGCCGAGGCCGTTGTAGCCGAAGGTGAGGGACAGGAAGCTGTTGTCCTGCGAGCCGCCGACGTACGGGCGGGCCGAGGCGGGCAGCAGCTCGACGACCGCCACCCACCAGCCGCCCGAGACCAGCAGGGCCACGCCCGCGAGCAGGGTCTGCCGCACCCGCCGCCAGAAGCCGGTGGGCGCCACGACCAGGTAGATCACCGCGAAGGCGGGCAGGATCAGGAAGGCCGCCAGCGTCTTGGTGAGGAAGGCGAGGCCGAACATCGCCCCGGTGAACAGCAGCCAGCGGGTGCTCGCCGTCTCGATCGCCCGCACCATCCCGTACGCGGACAGGGTGAGCAGCAGCACCAGCAGCGCGTCCGGGTTGTTGAAGCGGAACATCAGCGCCGCGACCGGGGTGAGCGCCAGCGCGGCCCCGGCCAGCAGGCCGCCGAGCGGGGAGAAGCGGCGGCGCACCGTCGCGTACAGCACGCCGACGGTGGCGGTGCCCATCAGCGCCTGCGGGGCGAGGATCGCCCAGGAGGAGAGGCCGAAGATCCGCACCGACAGCGCCATCGGCCACAGCGAGGCCGGGGGCTTGTCGACGGTGATGAAGTTGGCGGCGTCGGAGGAGCCGAAGAAGAAGGCCTTCCAGCTCTGGCTGCCGGCCTGCACGGCGGCCGAGTAGAAGGCGTTGGCCCAGCCGGAGGCGCCGAGGCCCCACAGGTAGAGCACGGTGGTCGCGGCCAGCAGCGCCAGCAGGGCCGGGCGCACCCAGCGCGGGTCGTCCGCGCGGCCGCGCCAGGCGCGGGCCGGGAGGGTGCGCAGCCGGCCGGACCAGGAGTCGATGCCCTTGGGGCCGGCGGGCGGCAGGGGCTGCTCGGGGAAGAGCGGCGCCGGGTCCGGCCGGTCGGTGCCCGGCCGCGACACCTCCGGCGGCGGGTAGTTCGCGGCCTCGGGCCACGGTTCGCCGGCCGGAGGGGAGTAGCTGCTCGTGGTCATGCGCCATACGGTGGGTGGCGCGCGTGAGAGAACCGTGAGACGGGCCTGTGAGGCGGGTGTGATCTGCCGTTTCATCCGGACGGAGGGGCCGGCGGGAGGTCTGGGCAGGACCAGCAGGGGGCCTCAGGCGGCCGCGGGCATGGTGATGTGCTGGCCGAGCCACTCCAGGGCCGGGGGGATCTCCCTGGTCCAGGTGTGGAAGTTGTGGCCGGCGGTGTCCAGGGTGATCGTGGACATCTTGGTCGGGGCCTTGAAGGCGCCGACCATGGCCTGGGTGTCGGCGTAGTTGTTCTCGTCGTTCGCGGTGGTCAGCAGCAGCGAGACGGGCGCGGGCGGCTGGTTCTTGAGCCGCCACAGCAGGTCGTTCTCCTGCTTGAGCTGGTCGCTGCCGCCGAACAGGTCGCCGGTGGTCGGGTCGTGGGCCGCGCTGTAGTAGCCGGAGAGGGCGACCGCCGCGCGGTAGGAGTCGGGCTTGCGCAGCGCGAACTTGAGCGCGCAGTAGCCGCCGGTGGAGTTGCCGATCACGGCCCGGTTGGCCGGGTCGGTGCCGATCCGGTAGGTGGTGGCGAGGGCCTTGGGCAGGTCGGTGGTGAAGAAGGTCTCGACCTGCGGGCCGTTCGGGACGTCCACGCACTCGGTGTCCCGGTCGCCGACGAGGGTGGGACGGGTCATCACCAGGATGGTCGGCGGCAGCTTCTTCTGCTCGATCGCGTTGAGGGTGGAGGCCGGGTACTGCATCAGCGATATCAGCTTCTCGGGGGTGCCCGGGTAGCCGGTGAGCACCAGGGCCATCGGGAAGCGCTGCTTGGCGTAGTCCGGCTGGAAGTACTGCGGCGGCAGGTAGACGTACGCCTCGCTGCTCAGCCCGCTGCCGGCTCCTTTGACGTCGACCTTCTGGATCAGGCCGGAGCGCTCCGGGTCCGAGCCCTGGGCCGAGTAGAACTTCTGCTCGCCGGTGACGGACACGCCGGAGGCGTTGGGGGTGTGGTCGACCACGGTGCCGAGCCCGCCGCTGGTGCCGAGCAGGTCGGTCCAGGAGCTGTAGAAGCCGAAGTAGCTGTTGGCGATCAGGCCCATGGCGGCCAGCACGGAGAGCTGGGTGGCGAGGAAGGCGCCGATCCGGCCCAGCCAGGACTTCCAGCCCTTCCCGCCGAGCCGCGGCCAGAACCACATGGTGGCGGTGAAGACGAGGATCGCGATGACCGAGGTGATGATCTGGAGGGGGAGTCCGGTGAGGCTGAGCACGTGCCCGATCGTAGTTGACTCCCTGGGAGCGGCCTGGACGGCCCCTGGGAGGCGGTCGTCTCAATGGAGTTGACCCGGGTGGTTCGTGGTCGGCACCATGTCGCAGGGTGTGCGCACGCTGTGTGCGCCAGGTGTCACCGGGGTGGGGTCATGAAGTCCATCGGCAAGGCCGGTCTGGCCGTCGGTTCGGCGCTGCTGCTCGCGGCCTGCTCGGGCGGCGGGGGCGGTTCAAGCGATTCCTCGTCCGCCGGTACGGCGGCGGGTGGGTCCGCGTCGAAGGCCGCGCCGACGAAGACTGTGGCGCCGTTCGGGCCGGTGCTCAGCAAGAACATCGATCCGGTCAACGCCGCGCTCGCCCAGATCGCTACGGTCAAGAACCTGAGCGACCTCGACGGCGTGCTCGGCACCCTCAACACCAGCGCGCGCGACGCTTCCAGGGCCCTGGGCGTGGCGGACGTCCCGGCCGCGATCGAGGAGGAGAAGCGCGACCTGGCGAACGCGCTGAGCGTGTTCCAATCCGACACGGCGGGTGTTCGTGCGGGCATCAAGGCGAAGGAGTTCTGTGCCCTGAGCTCCGCCGAGGCCAAGCTCGGCGCCTCGGAGGGGCTGACGAAGGTGTCGGCGGCCCTCACCAAACTGACGGCGGCCGGTTACTCGGCGAGCCTTACCGTCCCCCAGCTGCCCAAGCAGCAGTCCCGCTCGCTGGACAACGGCACGATGGTCAGCAAGGGCAAGCTGCGCGGAGAGGGCGTGTTCAAGGTCGACAACGGCGGCAAGACGGACGCGGTCGTCTCGCTCGTGCTGAACGGCAAGACGGTGCACTCGATGTTCGTGGGCAAGGGGCAGAAGGCCGACATCAAGGGCGTGGAGGACGGGACGTACGACGTCTACGTTTCCGAGGGTGTGGACTGGGACACCGACGCCAAGGCCTTCACGCAGAACTGCGCGTTCACCAAGTTCGAGGACAACTTCCCGTACGAGACCGGCCGTACCTCGACCTCCTGGGAGATCACCCTGCAGCCGGTGGCCGACGGTAACGCCAAGACCAACGACGTGGATCCGAACTCCTTCCCGCAGCAGTAGCGTTCACCCGATCCTCCCTTAACGGGCATACCGGGACGGGTGGTTGTCATTCGATGGCACAACACGCCTCGGGCAGTGGCGAGTTCGGCCGGAACGGTTGACCACTTGAAGTGACCATGGCACTTTCGTGCGGGCGCGGGACTCGGCAACCAGCCGGGCCCCGCGATCCCCCACAAGGAGAGCCATGTTCAAGAGACTTGTCGCGCTGGCCGGCGCGAGCGCCGTCATGGTGGGCGGGCTGGTCCTCGCCGCCCCCGCGCACGCCGTCCAGGCGGCCGATCTGAACGCGACCATAGCCCTGAGCAACTGCTCGGCCTCGCTGGTCCGTTACCCCACCTCGGTGGATGGCGACCGGGCGCTGATGCTCACCAACGGGCACTGCCTGCCGACCATGCCCTCGGCCGGCCAGGTCATCCAGAACGTCAGCGCCAGCCGCAGCGGCACCCTGCTCGACGGCGCGGGCAACAACCTCGGCACCGTCCAGGCCGACCAGGTGCTCTACGCGACGATGACCGGCACCGACGTCGCGCTCTACCGCCTCACCGACACCTACGGCTCGATCAGTTCCAAGTACGGCGTCACCGCGCTGACCGTCAACGACGCGCACCCCGTCGACGGCGCCGCGATGTACATCCCGTCCTCGTACTGGAAGCAGGTCTGGAACTGCTCCGTCAACGGGTTCGTGCCCACCCTGCGCGAGGACCAGTGGACCTGGCACGACTCGCTGCGCTACAGCTCCGGCTGCAACACCACGCACGGCACCTCCGGCTCGCCGATCGTCGACTCCGCGAGCGGGCGGATCGTCGGCATCAACAACACCGGCAACGACGACGGCGCGATGTGCACCCTCAACAACCCGTGCGAGGTCGCCGCCGACGGCACCACCACCGCCACCAAGGGCCAGAGCTACGGCGAGGAGACCTACTGGTTCACCACCTGCCTGGGCACCAACCGGACCATCGACCTCACCGTGCCCGGCTGCCTGCTCACCAAGCCCGCCGGCACCGGCGCCGTCTCGGTCAGCAGCCCCGGTGACCAGTCCACGACGGTCGGCGGCGCCGTGAACCTCCAGATCAGCGCCTCGGGCGGCACCGCCCCGCTGTCGTACAGCGCGAGCGGCCTGCCCGCCGGGCTGTCGATCAACTCCTCGACCGGCCTGATCACCGGTACCGTCTCCGCGGCGGGCAGCTCCAACGTGACGGTCACGGTGAAGGACTCG
>NZ_JAFLNG010000561.1 GCF_017427025.1 Streptomyces sp. FH025 | reverse complement strand
ACCAGGGCTTGGCGGCCTTCGCCGAACCCCCGGAGGAAGCGGGCGTGGCGGAGGGCGCGGCGGGCTGGGCGGCAGCGGGACCGGCCGGATCCAGCGCGATGTACGGGGTCTCCCCCGGCACCGCGTAGTGCAGCCGGGCGCGGGCCTGCGCCTTGACGTACTCCGGGTCCTGCCAGCGGGCCTTGTCCCGGCGGAGCTGCTCGACCTGCTGGCGCGCGTGGTCGGCCTTCGCCCGCTGGGCGGAGATCTCGGCGCGCTGGGAGATGAACTGCCGCGTCGGGTAGGCGAGGATCGCCACCAGGGAGCAGAGCACCAGGACGAGGACGGTCGCCCGGCTCGTGAACCGGGGCCGGGCCGCCAAGCCCGGAATCCTCAAGCCTGCCATCTCCCGCATCCCCTCCTTGGTCGCGACGGTGCCCCGCCGTCCACCCTACGGGGTGAACGGCGGGGCACCGGTCAGGCTTGCGCTACCGGGGACCTTCGGCCCCGCGGTTTTCAGCCCTCGTACCTGCCGTGCTCGCTACTCCGCGGAGCGGAAGCGCGGGAAGGCGCTGCGGCCGGCGTACTCGGCGGCGTCGTCGAGGATCTCCTCGATGCGCAGCAGCTGGTTGTACTTGGCGACGCGCTCGGAGCGGGCCGGGGCACCGGTCTTGATCTGGCCGCAGTTGGTGGCGACGGCCAGGTCGGCGATGGTGACGTCCTCGGTCTCGCCGGAGCGGTGCGACATCATGCAGCGGTAGCCGTTGCGCTGGGCCAGCTCGACGGCGTCCAGGGTCTCGGTCAGCGAGCCGATCTGGTTCACCTTGACCAGCAGGGCGTTGGCGGTGCCGGTCTCGATGCCGCGGGCCAGGCGGGCCGGGTTGGTGACGAACAGGTCGTCGCCGACCAACTGGACCTTGTCGCCCAGCTTGACGGTCATGGCCTTCCAGCCGTCCCAGTCCGACTCGTCCAGCGGGTCCTCGATGGAGACCAGCGGGTAGGCGTCGACCAGCTCGGCGTAGTACTCGATGAGCTCGGCGGCGGAGAGGGCCTTGCCCTCGAACTGGTAGGCGCCGTCCTCGTAGAACTCGGAGGAGGCGACGTCCAGGGCCAGCGCGACGTCGCGGCCGGGCACGTAGCCGGCCTTCTCGATGGCCTCGACGATCAGGTCCAGGGCCTCGCGGTTGCTGTCCAGGTTCGGGGCGAAGCCGCCCTCGTCGCCGAGGCCGGTGGACAGGCCCCGCTCCTTCAGCACGCCCTTGAGGGTGTGGTAGACCTCGACGCCCCAGCGGACGGCCTCGGAGAAGGACTCCGCGCCGATCGGGGCGATCATGAACTCCTGGATGTCGACGTTGGAGTCCGCGTGCGAGCCACCGTTGAGGATGTTCATCATCGGGACCGGCAGGACGTGCGCGTTCGGGCCGCCCAGGTAGCGGAACAGCGGCAGGTCGCTGGCCTCGGAGGCGGCGTGCGCGACGGCCAGCGAGACGCCCAGGATGGCGTTGGCGCCGAGCGAGGACTTGTCCGGGGTGGCGTCCAGGTCCAGCATGGCCTGGTCGATCAGGCGCTGCTCGGTGGCGTCGTAGCCGACCAGCTCCGGGCCGATCTGCTCGATGACGGCCAGGACGGCCTTCTCCACACCCTTGCCGAAGTAGCGGTTCTTGTCACCGTCGCGCAGCTCCAGCGCCTCGAAGGCGCCGGTCGAGGCACCCGACGGGACGGCGGCGCGGCCGGTGCTTCCGTCGTCGAGGCCGACCTCGACCTCGACCGTGGGGTTGCCGCGCGAGTCGAGGATCTCACGGGCTACGACGACATCGATGGACGGCACGAGGCATCTCCTTGCGGAAGCAGGGGTCCGGCTGACGGTGGTGCTGTCGGCGGGACGATTGCGGAGTCGTTACGACCAGAGCCTAACCGCCCGGGCTCCCGGGGCCACGTCGGCCTCGGCTCCGTCTCAGCGTGTGGCCTCACTACCCACCGGTAGTTCACCTGCTTGTCCCACCTCGTCCCGCCGGGGAGGACGAATGCGGACGAAGGGGGCCGCCGGGAGCGACCCCCTTCCGATCCGTCAAGGAACGGCTCAGCCGAGGTGCAGGACCTGGCCGGGCATGATCAGGTTCGGGTTGCCGCCGACCGTGCCGCGGTTGCCGTCGTACAGCGCCTGCCAGCCGCCGGACACGCCCTGGGCGGCGGCGATGGTCGACAGGGTGTCACCGTCGCGGACGGTGTAGTCGTGGCCCGACTTCGGCGCGGCGGACGCGGCCGACGGGGCGGCCTGCGGCTGGGCGGCGGCCTGCGGGGCGTACTGCTGGTAGACGCTCTGGTGGCTGGTCCAGTACCAGGCGCCGTTGTTCTGGTACCAGTACACCTTCGCGTTGGCGTCCCAGCCGGCCTTGCCGGGGAAGCCCTGGGCCTGCTGCGGGGCGGCCAGCTGGACCGGCTGCTGGGCGGGCTTCGCGGCCGGCTTGGGGGCCTGCTGCTTGGGAGCGGCCTGCTTCGGGGCCTCCTGCTTCGGGGCCTGCTGCTGCGTGGGAGCCTGCTGCTTGGGGGCGGCCTGCTTCTGCGGCTTGGCGTCCGAGGAGGTGTCAACCACGGCCGGGGCACCGCCCTTGCTCAGCCCGGCCTTCTTGGAGCAGACCGGCCAGGCGCCCGGGCCCTGCGAGGCGAGCACCTTCTCGGCGACCGAGATCTGCTGCGACTTGCTGGCCTGGTTGGCCTGCGGCGCGTACGCGGTGCCGCCGTACGCCTTCCAGGTGCTGGAGGTGAACTGGAGGCCGCCGTAGTAGCCGTTTCCGGTGTTGATGCTCCAGTTGCCGCCGCTCTCGCACTGGGCGACGGCGTCCCAGGTGGAGGCCGGGGCGGCGGAGGCGCCGGTGGCGGTGAGGAGCGGCATCGCGAGTCCGACGCCGGCCACACCGGCGACGGCGATGGCCTTCTCGGCCTGGGTGCGACGACGGTGACGGCCAGTTCCAACGAACAGCATGAAGAGGTCCCTCTCCGCACGCCTGCGAGGTGAGCTGTCGGGTTCGGACCGGGAGGTGGCCCGGCCGCCGTGCGCGGAGACGACTCCGTTCGGGCGGCTTCACCCCAAGCCGTGGGGAAACGGCAACAAACCTGGGTCCCCCGCCCCTGCCCAGGGTTCTGGTCGGTTTCCCGTGGCGCGGCGGGCAGGATTCGGCGTTCCGCGCACGAGGTCCGCAGCTGCGAACTCCAGGGAGACTAGACAGATCTTCAGATGAATCACAAGCTCATATCGCCGACATCACACATAAATTACGGCACGTGTTCGATCGCCTACCAACGGCGGTGGTTTGTCCGGTTTGATGGGTGTTCACACCGGCCGCAGGGGTGCGCAAGCGACGTCACGTCAGCGTGTCGCACCCTCCGGAACGGCGTGCGGGGACCGGCTCTCAGGGCTGAATTCGACCGGCAGTTCACGCAGCCCACGCATGATCAGACCGCCCCGCCAGCGCAGGTCATCCGGGTTCCCCGCGAGCCGCAGATCGGGCAGTCGGGTGAGCAGGGTGGCCAGCGCGCTGCGCCCCTCCAGCCGGGCCAGCGGGGCACCGATGCAGTAGTGGATGCCGTGCCCGAAACCCAGGTGGGGGTTGTCGGTCCGGGCCAGGTCGAGGGTGTTCTCCTCACTGAACCGGGCCGGGTCGCGGTCCGCCGCCGCCAGCACCACCAGCACCGGATCGCCGACCGGGATCTCCACCCCGCCGATGCTCAGCGGCCGGGTCGCGAACCGCCAGGTCGCCATCTCCACCGGCCCGTCGTAGCGCAGGAGTTCCTCGATCCCGGTCTCCAGCAGCGCGGTCTCGCCGCGCACCACGGACTCCTGCAGCAGCCGGCGCTGCTCCGGGTTGCGCAGCAGCGCGTAGGTGCCGTTGCCGATCAGGTTGACCGTCGTCTCGAACCCGGCGAAGAGGAGGATGAAGGCCATCGCGGCGGCCTCGTTCTCCGTGAGGTGCTCACCGTGGTCGCTCGCCCGGATCAGACCGGAGATCAGGTCGTCGCCGAGGTCCGCCCGCTTGCGGTGGATCAGCTCCAGCAGGTACGCCCGCATCCGCTTCACCGCCCGCCCCACGCCGCCGCGTTGGCCGCCTCCATGTCGGATCATCATCCCGGCCCAGTCGCGGAAGTCGTCCTGGTCCTCGGCCGGCACGCCCAGCAGGTCGCAGATCGCGTAGATGGGGAGCGGGAAGGCGAACTCGTGGATCAGGTCCGCCGAGCCGCGCTGCGCGAACCCGTCGATCAGCCGGTCGGTCAGCTGCTGCACCCGGGGCTCGAACTCGGCCACCCGGCGCGGGGTGAACGCCTTCGACACCAGGCGGCGCAACCGGGTGTGGTCCGGCGGGTCGATGTTCAGCAGGTGCGTCATCAGGTCCGCCTGCCGCTCCCCCGGGATGCCCACCCGGCCGGTGCGGTGCGCCTGTTCGCTGTGGTGCGCCGGGTTCTTCGACAGCCGGGAGTCCGCGAGCGCCTGCCGGGCGTCCGCGTACCTGGTCACCAGCCAGGCCTCCACCCCGCTCGGCAGCGTGGTGCGGTGCACCGGGGCGTGCTCGCGCAGCCAGGCGTAGGCGGGGTACGGATCGGCCGCGAACTCCCAGGTGAAGAGCTGCGGACCGGGCTGCGGGGCGGACCGCGGATCGGGCTGGACGGCGTCGGGCTGAGCTGGCATGGGTCGACCGTATCCGGTGGGTCGGCGCGGCCCGTCCATCAACGGTCGGCGAACGCTTCGTGAGCGGCTCCGCAACACTCCGTGGACGGCTCATGGACGGTCCGTGGACAGCTCTTTGAGCGCTCTTGGCCGGGTGGCGGGCGTGAGCCTGGTCACCTGAGGGGTAATCCCTGTTGCGGAGGGTCAGGACGTGCCTACGATCCTCCGCAGTACGCGTGGGCGCCGGTGCGGTGCCGCCCACAGGGAGGAGCAGGCCATGCGGGTCAGCGGAGCAGTCGTCGTCATCGCGGTACTCGACGGCGGTTCGGGAGCCGGCCTCGCCCGCCGGTTCACCGCGGCGGGTGCCGCCGGGATGCTGATCGCCGACCAGAACGTCGGTGTCGCCGAGGACCTCGCCGCCGAACTCGACCGGCCCGGCTGCCCCGTCGTCGGCGTCGCCGGCGACATCCGCCGGCCCAGCGACGTCGCCGCCCTGGTCGACACCGCCGAGAAGCACCTCGGGCCGATCGACTTCTTCTGCGTCGCCGGCCCGGAGGGCGAGCGGATCGTCTCCCTCGCCGACCTGCCCGCCCACC
>NZ_JAFLNG010000560.1 GCF_017427025.1 Streptomyces sp. FH025 | reverse complement strand
AGATCGTCCACGAGCAGGCCAACCCCGCGCGGCGCGCCGCCAAGGCCCTGTACGCCGAGCTCTTCGAGGCGGCGGACCGCCTCTCCCGGCCCCGCAGCGGCACCGCCGACACCGTCAAGTCGATCGACCGCGCCGCCGTCCGGGCCTTCTACGAGGCCCACGTGCGCCCCGCCACCGCCACCGTGGTCGTGGTCGGCGACCTCACCGGGGTCGACCTGCCCGCCCTGCTGGAGAGCACCCTCGGCACCTGGACCGGTCCGGCCGCCGAGCCCTCCGCGCACGCCCCCGTCACCGCCGACGACCGCGGCCGCGTGGTCATCGTCGACCGCCCCGGTTCCGTCCAGACCCAGCTGCTCATCGGCCGGATCGGGCCGGACCGGCACGACCCGGTCTGGGCTGCCCAGATCCTCGGCACCTACTGCCTCGGCGGCACCCTCACCTCCCGCCTCGACCGCGTCCTGCGCGAGGAGAAGGGCTACACCTACGGCGTGCGGGCCTTCGCCCAGCCGCTGCGCTCCGCCGCCGACGGCAGCGGGCGCTCGCTGCTGGCCATCAGCGGCTCGGTGGACACCGCCTCCACCGCCCCCGCGCTGGCCGACACCTGGACCATCCTGCGCACCCTCGCCGCCGAGGGCCTGACCGACGCCGAGCGCGACGAGGCCGTGCAGTTCCTGGTCGGCGTCGCGCCGCTGAAGTACGAGACCGCGGGCTCGGTCGCCGGCACCCTGGCCGACCAGGTCGAGCAGCACCTCGCGGACGACTACCAGGCCGAGGTCTACCGGCAGCTGGCCGAACTGCCCACCGCCGCGGCCACCGAGGCCGTGGTCGCGGCCTTCCCGCCGGACCGCCTGGTCACCGTCCTGGTCGGCGACGCCTCCGTGATCGCGGAGGACGTCCGGGCGCTCGGGATCGGCGAGGTCACCGTCGTCAGCTGACGCCTGCCGCCTCGTGCGTCCGGCCCGGTGGAGCTGCCCGCTCCGCCGGGCCGGACGCGTTTTTAAATCCGTTGCGGGCCCGGCCCGTTCCGTGGATAGATGTTCCCCGGCGCACAGCACGTGCGAAGGGCGACGAACGAAGGGAGGCGGTCACCATGCGGGTCGAGCGAACCATACGACGCTCCCCAAGGCCGTACTTCCCCTGTTCCGCCCCGGCTGCCTGAGCGCACCCACCCCTGAACCTCCCCGAGCCGTGCCGGGATTCTTCGCGCGGCGTCCCCTTCCTGAACCACCCGACCTCTGGAGGTCGTTCAACCATGACGTACACCGAGGTGCCCGGAATCCGGGTGCCGATCCGGATGTGGACGGACCCGGCCACGGTCGAGGGCCAGGCCATGCAGCAGCTGCGCAACATCAGCTCCCTGCCCTGGCTGCACGGCCTCGCCGTGATGCCCGACGTCCACCTGGGCAAGGGTGCGACCGTCGGCTCCGTCATCGCCATGAAGGGCGCGGTCTGCCCGGCGGCCGTCGGCGTCGACATCGGCTGCGGCATGAGCGCGGTGAAGACCTCCCTCACGGCCAAGGACCTCCCGGACGACCTGTCCCGCCTCCGCTCCAAGATCGAGCAGGCCATCCCGGTCGGCCGAGGCCTCCACACCGACCCGGTCGACCCGACGAAGCTCCACGGCTTCCGCACGGCGGGCTGGGACGACTTCTGGCAGCGCTTCGACGGGGTTGCGGAGGACGTCAAGTGGCGTCGCGGGCGGGCGATGCAGCAGATGGCGACACTCGGCGGAGGAAATCACTTCATAGAAGTATGCGTTGATACGACTGGCGCGGTCTGGCTGATGCTGCACTCCGGTTCCCGCAACATCGGCAAGGAGCTGGCGGAGCACCACATGGGCGTCGCCCGCTCGCTGCCGCACAACCAGGGCCTGATCGACCAGGACCTCGCGGTGTTCATCGCCGACACCCCGCAGATGAACGCCTACCGCCAGGACCTCTTCTGGGCGCAGGAGTACGCGAAGCACAACCGGGCCCTGATGATGGCGCTCTTCCAGGACGTCGTCCGCCGCGAGTTCGCCAAGGCCAAGGTCGCCTTCGACGAGGTGATCAGCTGCCACCACAACTACGTGGCGGAGGAGACGTACGACGGCGTCGACCTGCTGGTCACCCGCAAGGGGGCGATCAAGGCGGGCACCGGCGACTTCGGCATCATCCCGGGCTCGATGGGCACCGGCTCCTACATCGTCCGCGGTCTGGGCAACGAGGCGGCGTTCAACTCCGCCTCGCACGGGGCCGGCCGCAAGATGAGCCGCAACGCGGCGAAGAAGCGGTTCACCACGGACGACCTCGCCGAGCAGACCAAGGGCGTGGAGTGCCGCAAGGACGGCGGCGTGGTGGACGAGATCCCGGGCGCCTACAAGAACATCGAGAAGGTCATCGAGCAGCAGAAGGACCTGGTCGAGGTGGTCGCGCACCTCAAGCAGGTGGTCTGCGTGAAGGGCTGACCGAAAGCCGATCGGGGTGTCGCCACGGTGTGGCGACACCCCGATCGGGTGCGTGCTGCGAGGCTCAGGCCGCGGCCGGGAGTTCGTCGAGGCCCTCGGCGACCAACTTGGCGAGGCGGTCGAGGGCCTCGTCGGCGTTGTCGGCGTCGGAGGCGAGGATGACCTCCTCGCCGCCCTGGGCGCCCAGGCCGAGGAGGCCGAGCATGGAGGCCGCGTTGACCGGGTTGCCGCCCGGCTTGGCGATGGTGATCGGCACGCCGGTGGCCGTGACGGCCCGGACGAAGATGGAGGCGGGACGGGCGTGCAGGCCCTCGGCCCAACCGATGGTGACGCGGCGCTCAGCCATGAGACGTGCCTTTCCGGTGAAGCTGGTCACGGCCGTGCTCGGGGAGCGGGGGAAACGACCGTGTTGTCTAGACCAGTGTTGCACGCAGACAACCCCTTCGAGCCGTCGCGTTCAGGACTTGTGATTGTTTCTTTTCGGGGCATAAGGCCCGGTCGGTGGCCCTGCCCACCCTGCCGTGAGCACCTGGTCGGCGCCATTCGGCTCGCCGCCGGATAACCTGACGAATGTGGAAGACCCCGCGGTGGCGAACCCCGAGCAACCCGACTATCCGCAGCACTGGGAAGCCGACATCCTGCTGCGCGACGGCGGCACGGCCCGGATCCGGCCGATCACCCCCGCCGACGCCGGGCGGCTGGTCGAGTTCTACGGGCAGGTGTCGGACCAGTCCAAGTACTTCCGGTTCTTCGCCCCCTACCCGAGGCTCTCCGACAAGGACGTCCGTCGCTTCACCCATCACGACTTCGTGAACCGGGTCGGCCTCGCGGTGGTGGTCCGGGACCACTTCATCGCGACCGTCCGCTACGACCGGATCGACGCCGCGGGCCGCCCCTCCGACACCGGCACGGACGCCGAAGTCGCCTTCCTGGTCCAGGACGCCCACCAGGGTCGCGGCGTCGCCTCCGCACTGCTGGAGCACATCGCCGCCGTGGCCCAGGAGCGCGGCATCCGCCGCTTCCAGGCCGAGGTCCTGCCGGAGAACCGCAAGATGGTGAAGGTCTTCACCGACGCCGGCTACACCCAGCGCCGCAGCTTCGCCGACGGCGTGGTGCACCTGGAGTTCGACCTCGAACAGACCGACCGCTCGCTCGCGGTGATGCGCGCCCGTGAGCACCGCGCCGAGGCCCGTTCGGTGCAGCGGCTGCTGACCCCGCGCTCGGTGGCCGTGATCGGGGTCTCCCGCAACCCCCAGACCGTCGGCCGGGCCATCCTGCGCGACCTGCTGGGCACCTGCGACACCGAGTTCGAGAGCCGGTACGAGGCCAAGGACGACCCGCGCACCGTCCACGCGGTGAACCGCAACGCCCCGCCCGGCACCGTGCTGGACGGCGTCCCCGTCCACCGTTCGATTCTGGACATTCCCGGGCCGGTGGACCTCGCGGTGATCGCCGTCCCCGAGAGCGCCGTCCCCGCCGCCGTCGCCGAGTGCGGCGCGCACGGCGTGCAGGGCCTGGTGGTGGTGACCGCCGGCTACGCGGAGACCGGCCCGGAGGGCCGCGACCGCCAGCGCGCCCTGGTCCGCCAGGCCCGCGCCGCCGGGATGCGGGTGATCGGCCCGAACGCCTTCGGCCTGATCAACACCGACCCCGAGCGCCCGCTGAACGCCTCGCTCGCCCCGCACCTGCCCGACCGCGGCGGTTTCGGGATCTTCTGCCAGTCCGGGGCGATCGGCGTGGCCCTGCTGGAGTCCGCCCACAAGCGCGGCCTCGGCGTCTCCTCCTTCGCCTCGGTCGGCAACCGCTCGGACGTCTCCGGCAACGACTTCCTGCAGTACTGGGCCGAGGACGAGGCGACCGAGGTGGTGCTGCTCTACCTGGAGTCCTTCGGCAACCCGCGCAAGTTCACCCGGATCGCGCGCCGCCTGGCCGCCGTCAAGCCGGTCGTGGTGGTCAAGGGCGCCCGGCACACCGGCAGCCTGCCGCCCGGCCACGCCGTTCCGGCCACCGCCACCGGCCTGCGCGACGCGACCGTCGACGCGCTGTTCGAACAGGCCGGGGTGACGCGGGTCTCGACCATCACCGAACTGTTCGACACCGGAGAGCTGCTCGCCCAGCAGCCGCTGCCGCCCGGCGACCGGGTCGCCGTGGTCGGCAACTCCGACTCGCTCGGCCTGCTCACCTACGACGCCTGCCTGAGCGCCGGCCTGCGCCCCCGCACGCCCGTCGACCTCACCACCGCCGCGACCGGCGAGAACTTCCGGATCGCGCTGGACGTCGCGCTCAGTGACCCCGCCGTGGACGCCGTGATCGCCGTCGCCATCCCGCCGATCGGCACCTCCGCCCACGCCTTCATGGGCGGCCGGCTGACCGGCCCGGACGACCCCGAGATGGGCTCGGACGACCCGGAGATCGCCACCGCTCTGCTCGAAGCCGGCGTCCGCGCACGGGAGTTGGGAAAGCCCCTGATGCTGACCCACCTGGCCCTGACCGACCTGCCGGTCCGGCTGCGCCCCGGCGGGATCCCCGCCTACACGGCGCCCGAGCGGACGGTGCGCGCCCTCGCGCACGCCGTTCACTACGCCCAGTGGCGCCGCCGCACCGCCGAGGCGGAGGAGACGGCACGCGTCCCGGAGCTGGACCGGATCGACGAGCCGGGCGCCCGCGCCCTGGTCGAGGCGGCGCTGAGCACCCGCGCGACGTCCCGCCCGTCGCCCACCACCACTCTTGTTCGGGGCGCTACGCGCCGCTCCCTCTCGGCGCGCACCCAGCCCGGCGGCGCCCGGATCACCCTGTC
>NZ_JAFLNG010000056.1 GCF_017427025.1 Streptomyces sp. FH025 | reverse complement strand
GCGGGCCGAGCGGGCTCGGCGCCGGTGATCAGCCGGGGCAGCCGCAGCGCTCCGCGCCGCACCCGGTCCAGGACGGCGGCCGGGCCGAGGCCGTCGCCCCAGGCCTCGACGGCCGGGCGCCAGGCCTCGCGGGCCTCGGCCGCGGTGAGTTCAGGCCCGCCGTGGAAGATCGGGCCCTGGGCGCCGCCGTCGTGGCGGGCGATCAGACCGTGCCCGGCGAGCGCGTCCAGCCAGCGGCCGACCCGGGGGCGCTGGGCGGGGGTGACGAGGGCGGTGGCCAGCAACTCGGGCTCGGACCAGCCGCGTTGGGCTTCGGTGAGTACGCCGCTCTGCTGGAGGATGTGCAGCAGCGTGGTCAGGACGGCCCGGTCGAGGTGGGCGCCGAACTCGGTGACCTGGTCGGCGGTGATGCCGATGCTGTGCTTCCAGGCGGCGGCGGTGGCGGCCCGGGCGTCGGCGCGCAGTCGGCCGTCGGCGGCCTCGGCCTGGCTGTGCGGGGCGCGGACGTGGGCGAGGACGGCGCCGAGCGCCTCGACGGCGGCGTACACGTCGTCCTGCCGGGGTTCGGGGCCGACGTGCAGGACGAGCCGCAGGGCCCCGAGGTCGTGCTCGGCCAGGTCGGGCTGGCGGCTGAGCCGCCACAGCAGCGCGGAGGGCAGGCTGAGGTGGGTGGTGCCGTTGGCGGCGACGGCGGCGAGCTGGGCGTCGGGCTGCTCCTCGGGGTCGGCGCAGTGCACCGTGCCGCCGGCCAGCAGGGTGGCGAGGGCCAGGTCGACGGCGAGGTCGGTGGCGGGGTGCAGCAGGGTGTGCCGTATCGGCGGCGGGCCGAGGACGCCGGCCCAGTGCCGCAGCCGCTGCTCGGCGGCCCGGGCGGCGGAGGGCGGCAGGGCGGCGTGTTCGGCGACCCGCTCGGCGAGGGCCCGGGGCAGGCCGCCCGGCGGGGAGACGCCGAGCAGCAGGCCGATGCCGCTGATGGCGCGCCCGTCGGCGACGACGGCGGGTCGGTCGCCGAGTTCGCGCAGCGCGCTGACCAGGGCAGGGGTCGAGGACACGGTGATCACTCCGGGGTGCGGGGGAGAAGCCGCACTACTGAACCACGCGTCCGGGCCGGAAGCTGCGGTGAGCGGGTCAAACTTCCGTAATGATTTTCATATCAGCTAGCCAAGCGAGTGGAGCGATCCCGAGCAGGAAAGCGTCGGAACTTCACATTCCGGAACTGTTGTGCGATCCCTTGACAGGTGGTTCGGGTGCTGGGTTACTTGGCCTGGGCTTGCCCTGACCGAACGATCGGTAGGGAGTCCGCGATCGGCCGACCTGCGAAGGAGCGACGATGACCGGCAGCGCACCCGGCACTGGAAGCGCACCCCACAGCGGCGGCGCACCCCACACCGGCGGCGCACCCGCCTCGCGCCGACGCCTCGGGGAGCCGATTCCGCCCGCACTCCTGGACGCCGGCGAGCGGATGGGCGTCGGCGAACTGCGCGCCCACCAGCTCACCCGGCTCCGCGCGACCCTGCGGCACGCGTACGACAACGTCGAGCTCTACCGCCGCAAGTTCGACGCCGCAGGCGTGCGCCCAGAGGACTGCCGCACCCTGGACGATCTGGCCCGCTTCCCCTTCACCACCAAGGCCGACCTGCGCGAGGGCTACCCGTTCGGCATGTTCGCCGTCCCGATGGAGAAGGTCCGCCGGATCCACGCCTCCAGCGGCACCACCGGCCGCCCCACCGTCGTCGGCTACACCGAGAACGACCTGTCCATGTGGGCCGACGTGGTCGCCCGCTCGATCCGCGCCGCCGGCGGCCGGCCCGGTGACAAGGTGCACATCGCGTACGGCTACGGGCTGTTCACCGGCGGCCTGGGCGCGCACTACGGCGCCGAGCGCGCCGGCTGCACCGTCATCCCGGCCTCCGGCGGCATGACGGCCCGGCAGGTGCAGCTGATCCAGGACTTCCGCCCCGAGATCATCATGGTCACCCCGTCCTACCTGCTCACTCTGCTGGACGAGTTCGAGCGCCAGGGCATCGACCCGCGCCGGAGCTCGCTGCGGGTCGGCATCTTCGGCGCCGAGCCGTGGACGGAGGAGATGCGGCGCGAGATCGAGGACCGGCTCGACCTGCACGCCGTCGACATCTACGGCCTCTCCGAGGTGGTCGGCCCCGGCATCGCGCAGGAGTGCGTGGAGACCAAGGACGGACTGCACATCTGGGAGGACCACTTCTACCCGGAGGTCGTGGACCCCTTCACCGACGAGGTGATGCCGCAGGGCGAGAGCGGCGAGCTGGTCTTCACCTCGCTCACCAAGGAGGCGCTGCCGGTCATCCGCTACCGCACCCGCGACCTCAGCCGGCTGCTGCCCGGCACCGCCCGGCCGTCCTTCCGGCGGATGGAGAAGGTCACCGGGCGCAGCGACGACATGATCATCCTGCGCGGGGTGAACCTCTTCCCGACCCAGATCGAGGAGATCCTGCTGCGCATCCCGGCCGTCGCCCCGCACTTCCAGCTGCGGCTGACCAGGCAGGGGCGGATGGACCACCTGACGGTCCGGGTGGAGGCCCGCCCGGAGGCGTCCGCCGAGCTGCGGGAGGCGGCGCGGGCGGAGATCGTCCGGGCGGTGAAGGACGGGGTGGGCGTCTCGGTCGCGGTCGAGGTGGTGGACCCGTACACGCTGGAGCGCTCGGTCGGCAAGATCCGGCGGGTGGTGGACGAGCGCGGGTGACGTGCGGGGGCGGATGACGTACGGGAGCGAGCGCCCCCGTACGGGCCCTATGCTGCGGGGCATGCCGAGTGAGCTGCCAACTCTCCAGGCGGGCGCCGACCTTGCCTTCATCCGGCGGGAGACCGAGCTGAAGCCCGTCCCCTTCGTGCCCGAGGTCCGACTGCACATGGCCGAGGACGCCATCGCCCTGTGGGAGACCACCGAGCGCGAGCGCGGCCGGGCCGGACTGCCGCCGCCCTTCTGGGCGTTCGCGTGGGCGGGCGGGGTCGCGGTCGCGCGCTACGTGCTGGACCACCCCGAACTCGTCGACGGGCGAACGGTGTTGGACATCGCCGCCGGGTCCGGACTGGTCGGGGTGGCGGCCGCGCTGCGCGGGGCGAAGGCCGTCCGGGCCGCCGAGATCGACGCCTTCGCGGTCGCCGCCATCGGGCTGAACGCCGAGGCCAACGGCGTCCGGGTGGACGGCGCGCTGGTCGACCTGGTCGACGGGGACGGCGCCCCGGCCGACGTGGTGCTGGCCGGGGACGTGTTCTACGAACGGGCCATGGCCGCCCGCTTCCTGCCCTTCCTGGAACGGGCCGCCGCGCGCGGGGCCACCGTGATCGTCGGCGACCCGGGCCGGGCCTACCTGCCGCGGGAGCGCTTCACCGCCGTGGCGGCCTACCAGGTGCCGGTGGTCGCGGACCTGGAGGACACCTCGGTCAAGACCACCACGGTGTGGCGCCTCGGCTGACCGTCCAGGACGTGGAAATCCGGGCGGACGGTCATGACGCCCTGCTAGACAGGCCGTCATGACCGTAGAACTCGCGCTGCGCACCGCCACCCCCGACGAGATCCCCGCCGTGCTCGCCCTGTGGGGGCGGGCCGCCAAGGGCACCAGCATCACGGACGACGAGGCGGGCGTCGCCGCGCTGCTCGCCCGGGACCCGGACTGCCTGATCGTCGCCGCGCCGGCCGACGACCCGGCCGCTCTGCTCGGCACCGTCATAGCGGGCTGGGACGGTTGGCGGTGCCACTTGTACCGCCTCGCCGTCGACCCCGAGCACCGCCGCCGGGGCATCGGCGCCGCCCTGCTGGCGGCCGCCGAGGAGCGCTTCGCCGCCCTCGGCGGCCGCCGGGCCGACGCGATGGTGCTGGACGACAACGCCCTCGGCCACCGCACCTGGCAGTCCGCCGGCTACCACCCCGAACCGCAGTGGAGCCGCTGGGTCAAGCCGCTGCCCGCCTGAGCGGCCGACGCCTGAGCGACCGCCGCTCCGGCGCGACCGCTGCTCCGACGCGACGGCCGCTCCGAGGCGGCAGCCGCCTCGGAGCGTCAGCCGCGCAGGCCGGCCAGCCAGGCCTCGACCTCGTCGGAGCGGCGGGGAAGGTCGGCGGAGAGGTTCTCGTTGCCGTCCTCGGTGACCAGGATGTCGTCCTCGATCCGGACGCCGACGCCGCGGTATTCCTCCGGAACCGTCAGGTCGTTCTCCTGGAAGTAGATGCCCGGCTCGACGGTGAGCACCATGCCCGGCAGCAACTGCCCGTCGACGTGCTCCTCGGCGCGGGAGTGGGCGCAGTCGTGGACGTCGATGCCCAGCATGTGGCCCGTGCCGGCCAGGGTGAAGCGGCGGTGCAGGCCCAGCTCGTAGACCTTGTCGGCGGTGAGGTCGCCGAACAGGCCCCAGGAGGTGAGGTGTTCGGCGAGCTCGCGCTGGGCGGCGTGGTGGAAGTCGCGGAAGTCGGCGCCGGGCTTCACCGCCGCGATGCCCGCCTCCTGCGCCGCGTACACGGCGTCGTAGACCTTGCGCTGGATGTCGGTGAAGCGGCCGGAGACCGGCAGGGTGCGGGTGACGTCCGCCGTGTACAGGTGGTTGGTCTCGACGCCGGCGTCGAGCAGCAGGAGGTCGCCCGGGCGGGCCTGGCCGTCGTTGCGGACCCAGTGCAGGGTGGTGGCGTGCGGGCCGGCCGCGGCGATGGTGCTGTAGCCGACGTCGTTGCCCTCGATCCGGGCCCGGACGAAGAAGGTGCCCTCGATCAGCCGCTCGGCCGTCGCGGCGTCGGCGGCGAGGACACGCACCACGTCCTCGAAGCCGCGCGCGGTCGCCTCGCAGGCGAAGCGCAGCTCGGCGATCTCCCACTCGTCCTTGACCAGGCGCAGTCCGGACAGGAAGACCTCGAACTCGGCGTCCCGCTCGGCGTCGGAGTGCTCCCGCAGGGCCTCCTCCACGCCCGCGTCGTGGCCGCGCAGGACACGGACCGGGCCGGTGGCCGCGCCCAGGTCGGCGCGGACGGCGCGCACGTCCCGGCAGGGCAGGCCGAGCAGTTGCTCGCTCTCGGTCAGGCTGTCGCGGCGGCCGTCCCACAGCTCGCCGTGGGTGTCCAGCCAGAACTCGCCGTTCTCCACGTCGGAGCGGCCGCGCAGGTAGAGCACGGCCCGGTGGCCGCTCTCGCCGGTGGGCTCCAGCACCAGCACCGCGTCCTGGGAGCGGTCGCCGGTCAGGTAGGCGTAGTCGGAGGACGGGCGGAACGGGTAGTCGGTGTCGTTGGCCCGCACCTTGGGGTTGCCGGACGGGATGACCAGCAGCTCGCCCGGGAAGGCGGCGGACAGCGCGGCGCGGCGGCTCGGGGTGTACGCGGCCTGCGCCACCGGCTCCAGGTCGCGGCGCTCGGTGTCGGCCCAGCCGCGCCTCATGCTCTCGGCGAGCTCCTCGGTCACGCCGCGGGTGAGGCCGTTCTTCCGGTACTTGATGGGCTCGGTGGGCTCGGACACTGTGGACTCTCCAGAGAGGTGCGGGGGGAGGCGGCGTACTTCGTTACGCTGACCTGCCGGGGCGGGTGCGCAACAGGCGTTTTGTACGGTATACCGAACGCCATTCGAGGAAAAGAGGTTGAGCGTGAGTGACTCCGAGGGATCCGTCCGGGAGGTCCTTGCCACCAACCTGAAGCGGGTCCGGGCGCAGCGCGGACTGTCGCTGTCCGAGCTGTCCCGGCGGGCCGGGGTCGGCAAGGCGACGCTCTCCCAGCTGGAGTCCGGCGCCGGGAACCCGACCCTGGAGACCGTGCTCGGGCTCTCCCGGGTGCTGGGTGTGCCGATCTCCGACCTGGTCGAGGGACGGGCCCCCGGCGAGGTGACGGTGGTGCGGGCGGCGGAGGCCGAGGTGCTGAGCGGCCGGGGCGTCGACCTGCGCCCACTGCGCCGGATCGAGGCCGGGGACACGGTGTTCGAGCTCTACGACCAGCAGGTGCGCACCGACGGCACCCAGATCTCCGGAGGGCACACCGGCACCGAGCACACCGTCGTCCAGGCCGGCCGGCTGCGCGTGCGGGCGGGCCGCTGCGAGGTCGAGCTCGGCCCGGGCGACTACGTCGGCTTCGACGCCTCGCTGCCGCACTCCTACACCGCCCTCGACGGCGAACCGGTGCGTTCGGTGCTCCTGCTGCAGCACCGTGCCGAGCAGCGCCTGCACCTGGCCGAGGAGCCCGAGGAGGCCTCGCCCCGCCGCGCGCCCCACCACGCGCACTGACCGCCGCCGGTTCGCCATCCACGCCACATCGTTCGGTTTACGGAACGAAGGCCCAGGTCTCTCACCCCTCTCCGGCGACAGCCGTTCGCACACATCGCCTACGATCCCCGCCGGGGGGAGTGCCGGCGTGCGGGAGCGCGCCCGGTCGGCTGCCTCTGCGGCGGCCCGGACCGGTGCCGACCGCTCCTCCGACGACCGGGAGTTGACTCGGTGACACTCATGAGACGTACGGGCCGGGGCCTCGTGTCCGCGGCCGTTCTGGCCGGACTGGCCGTGGTGCCGGTGGGCCTGGGCGCCGCGCCCGCCTTGGCGGCCGGTGTGGCTCCGACGCCGGTGAACCTCAACAGCGCAGGCCCGTTCGCGGATTCGTTCCGTCAGGACCCGGCACTGAACACGGTGCCGTTGCGCGGGCTCAACGTCGGCCTGGACCAGCGCCAGCAGGGCAGCGTCCGGCCGGTGTCCTGGACCAGGACCTCGGGCCGGTGGGACACCGTGGTGCCGCCGGACTCCTCGTACGCGCAGGTCAGCACGGCCGGCCAGCCCAATCGGCTGGTGTTCACCCAGGGCGTCTCGGCGCTCATGCTCGGCGCGCCCGTGATCGCCGACACCGACGGGACGTACACCGTCTCCACGGTGGTGGACCCGTCGGTCGGGGACACCTCCAGCGGCGACTGGGCGTCGATCGTGCTCAGCCGCAGCCACCGTGCCATGGGCTACGTGACCAGCGGGGACGTGGATCTCGGGCTGACCGTCACCTCCTCCGGCAAACTGGCGCTGTTCCACGGAGGGGGCGGCGAGACCGCCTTCTGGCAAGGGGCGGTGGCACCGGCCGACCGGTACGCCGTCTCGCTGAAGGTGTCGACCGGCGCGGACAAGGCCGTCACCCTGACCGTCAACGGCACCGCCTTCCCGATCACCGGCCCGGCCTCCGTCAACCGCTGGCCGAGCAGCGCCTTCCTCTACCTCGGCGCCTACCTCTCCACCCCGGGGCAGCTCACCACCTTCGGCGACGGCACCAGCACCGGCGCCGGCACCGGTGTCAGCGTCAGCCGGATCGACGCCAGCGCCACGGCCAGTGCCAAGCCCTTCGTCGACACCTTCGACGGCGCCCCGGCCGGCACCGACAACGGCCTCAACGACGACCTGAGCGCCCGCCAGCCCACGCTGGTCTCCGCCAACTACACGGCGGTGTCCGGCGCCAAGGGCCTCGCCGCGACGCCCCCGGCGGGCTCGGTGCGGGTCAACAGCCAGACCGCGCCCAACGTGCTGTCCTTCCCGCAGGGCAGCGCCGCCGTCCGGCTGAACAAGCCCGCCACCGCCGACCTCTCCGGCTCCTACACGGTGCACGCCCGGCTCACCCCGAGCGTCGGCCGCACCAGTGGCGCCGACGCGGCCACACTGCTGGTCAGCAACGCCTCCGGAGCGACCGGCGCGGTGGACGCCGAGGACGTCGCGCTCGGCCTGCGGGTCCAGGCCGACGGCACCCTGGCGCTGTACCAGGGCGGCAAGACGCTGCCCCTGCTCACCGGCGCCGTCACGCCCGGCTCCGACACGTACGACGTCTCGCTCGCCCTCACCGGCGGCACCGCCCGGCAGGCTACCGTCACGGTGAACGGGACCACCGTCTTCGCCGACCAGACCCCGGCCAACCTGCCGCGCGACGGCTACGTGCACCTCGGCTCGCAGCGCGTCACGCCGGGGACGGTCGGTGCCGTGGACGACCTGCGGGTCAGCATGCTCGGAGGGCTCGGCTACTACGGCTACTTCGACGTCATGGACCCGGGGGAGAACATCGACCACAGCCCCGAGCTGTTCCCCTGGACGAACATGAACAACTTCGTCAACCAGGACCTCACCGACCCGCGCTACGCCGGATTCCTGGACTACTGCCGCCCCGCCTCCTGCGTCCTCGACGTCAGCAAGGTGGTCTCGGTGCCCGACCCGACCAGGGAAGGCAAGCGCCAGCCCACCCCGGACACCCCGGCGGCCCTGGCCGCCCTGGTCTCCCGGATCGGCGCCAACCTGGACAAGATCTCCGTGATCTACACCCAGGACGAGCCGTACTACCAGGGCTTCTCCGCCGACCAGGTGCAGACCGAGGTGAACCAGGTCCGGGCGGCCTTCCCGAGCAGGATGCTCGCCTACACCACGGACCTGTGGCACCTGACGGCCCCGGTGCCCAGCGGCGTCGACCTGGTCGGCTTCGACAACTACTGCGCCGGCCGCGGCACCAACACGCAGAAGCTGGCCGCGCTGCAGGGCGTGCTCGCCTCGCCCGACCAGCACCTGGTGCTCTTCCCGGAGGCCATCGCCATCAAGGACCTCGTGGGGTGCGAGAACTCCACCGACGCGGACACCGCGGCGTACAACGCCGAGTACCGGGCCATGGCCGCGCAGAACCCCCGGGTCGTCCAGCTGCACAACTTCCGCTGGCTCAGCACCCGGCAGCCGACCGACTTCCCGCTGACCACCCAGCAGGCGCAGCGCATCGGCCGGGCCGTCGTCGAGGCCACCCCGACCCCGGCCGCCTCCGGCGTCGGCATCTACCGGCCCGGTGACCACAGCGTCAGCGAGAACAGCCACAACGACGTCTACCTCGGCACCTCCGGCACCTCGCCGCTGTTCACCAGCTCGGACGACATCCCGCTGACCGGGCACTGGAACGGCCCGGGCATCGACACCGTCGGCGTCTACCACCGGGCCACGGCGACCTTCGTCCTGCCGAACGGCGACGGCACCACCAGCTCGTACAAGTACGGCAACCCCGGTGACATCCCGATCGTCGGCGACTGGACCGGCCAGGGCCGCACCACCATCGGCGTCTACCGGCCCGACACCCAGGTCTTCTACCTGAGCAACGACAACGTCACCTCGGCGATCAACTTCAAGTACGGCAACCCCGGCTGGACCCCGCTGGTCGGCAACTGGAGCGGCCGCGGCGTCACCACGATCGGCGCCTACGACAAGAACACCCAGATGTTCTACCTGCGCGACACCAACACCTGGGGAGACGCCGACCACCACTTCAAGTACGGCAACCCCGGCGACACCCCGATCAAGGGCGACTGGGACGGCAGCGGCATCGACACCGTCGGCGTCTACCGCCCCGACGTGCGGGCCTTCTACGGCTCCGCCAAGGAGGGCACCCTGACCGTCTACGGAGTGCAGTTCGGCAACACCAACGACCAGCCGCTGGTCGGCAACTGGGGCTGAGCGAGGACGACATGACCGTGCGGCACCGTGGGGCGCGCCCCACGGTGCCGCACTGCTGTGGTCAGCCGCGCAGTCCGCCCCGGCCCGGCCTCCTCCTCGTCGCAGCGGCGGGGAAGGGCACCCGCCAGTCGAGCCGCACCCTGGCGGCATGCGGCGGTACGCGGCGGTATCGCCTGGGTCAGCCGTGCTTGGGGTGGCCTGGGTGGACGAGGAACTCGGGCCCGTACACATGTGCGCTGTCATCCCGCAGGGGCTCGGCCATCAACGCCTGCGCAGCCGGTTTCAGCGCGAACATCGCACCGATCGACTGGTTCAGCGCGTTGCCGTCTCCGTCCCGCCATGCCGTATCCAGGAGGCCGAGCATCTCGGTGTACTTGTCGTTGAAGGCGGTGAGGAGCCCCTGCACCTTCTCCGTGGGGTTGGGCCAGCGCTCCGCCGTGAGCCTGCCCATGGGGTACGTCTCGGGGAAGGGGACCGGATCGCCGACCCAGTCGTACGCCGTGGGGCCCGAGGGCGTGGGCACCAGCCTGCGCCCCTTCCAGATCTCGCCGAAGCCGTAGTAGTGGGCCAACCGTCCGCCGGTGGTGGGGTCGTCGGGGAGGTGACTGGTGCCCTCTCCCTGCTCCTTGATCACGTCGATCGCCTTCGTGATCTGGTCGACCGAGGTGAACTTCTCCAGCTTGTTCCTGCCGATCTGCGTCTCCATCTGATGGCCCGGCCCGATGGGCGGTTTGACGTCGTTGAACGCGTCCCGCACCGCGTCGTAGAACTTGCCGATCGTGATCCACTCCTCGTACAGGGGCGCGAGCGGGTTCTCGGGCATCTCGATCTCCATGAAGACCTCCCGGACGTACGTCTGGGTCAGCTCCTGGAGGTACACGTCGATCGTCGGCCGCACGTTGCCCGGCAGCTTGCCGGGATACGTCGGGGCCGCAGCGAGGACGTGCGGCGTCCCACCGATCGCGGACAGCATGTTGCACGCCATCCCCATGTGGTACATCTCGTCGTGGACGACGCTCTTGATCACCGCCTCGGCTTCGGAGCCCGTGGTCTTGATGGACCACATGCCGCACAGGTAGGGCGGCAGGGTCGACAACTCCAGGGCGATGGCGGACTGCAGACTGTCCTTGATCCACTTCAGGTCGTGGTCGGCCTTGGGGATCCCCATCAGCTCGGCGATCGGCATCGGCTTGGTGGCGAAGGTGGTCACGGCGATTCCCGTTCGTTCGGCGGAAGCGGCGGGCAGGCCCGGTCACCGTCGACGAAGCTCAAGAAGAGGCTCTGGGACCGATCGCGACAGATCAGTGCGACTCTGCACGCCGCCGAGTGCGCCTGTGATCGTTCCCAGAGGGGATCGCAGCGAAAGCGTGCGGATGAGTGAAAATCCCTTTGGCGTACTGGGTCAGAGTGAAGGCGAGTCCGTGGTGCTGCGCCCCGTCACACGGGCTGGACGTGCACGAGCATGCCTTCGATGCGGCGGCCGGGGGTTCCGCAGAAGGCGCCGTTCTGGACGAACGGCGTATCGCCGAGAGCGGGTGCGTACAGCGGCGCGGGCTTCGAGGCCGCTCGAAGCCCGCGCCGGAAGTTCCGTCTCAGACGCCGTTGAGGGCGTAGCTGCGGAAGGTGGCCAACAGGGGGAGTACTTCGGTCTTGCTGGGGTCCTCGGTCACGGCCCGCATCGAGTCGATGACGGTGTGGGCGATGACCTTGGTCACCTTGAGGTCGTCGGGTGCGGCGAGCCTTCCCCAGGCCTTGAGGGTCTGGGTGAGCAGGGAGCTCATCCGGGCGCCGATGTTGGCGCTGACGGCATCGGACAGTTCCGCGATCTCCTCGTCGCTCATGCTGGACCGCAGGCCGAAGGCCAGGGCCATCAGTGTGTCCATCGCGTGCTCACCGTACGCGGCGACCAGCGCCGGTAGTGGCCGCTCCTGGGTGCCGCCCGCCGCAAGGGCGGACAGTGCCTCGTTGTCGTCCTTCCACGCCGCCTCCAGGGCGGCCAAGGCCCGCAGGGCCTCGTCCATGGTCAGCCCGTCAGTCATGGGAGGAACGGTATTGAGCCGGTACCCGTACCGCGCAAGGTTCGGGGACCGGCTTCACACCTTCGAGCGAAACCGGGCCTATTCGGGCCGATGAACGTGTGCGAAGTGCTCCGCGTCCCAGGTGCCGCCCAGGGCGGGGGCGAGGGAGGCGACCGTTTGGAACGGCAGACGCGGATCCCCTGGTGATCACGAAGCGTAGAGAGCTTCATGGTCAGGTGGAACCGCGCCTGCTCTGCTGGTTCCACCCGCAACACTTGGTCGACATGACTGTCCGTCAGGAGGTGAAACGGCTGACAAGGCGGCCTCGGACGCTAGATGCTGGTGGTCCGCCAACTCCGAGCGCAAGTATGCGCAAGCTACGTGACAGGAGAGGTCGTCATGGGCCTAGAGTTCTTCGGAATCGACCCTGAGACCAACGAGGAAGGTTCTCCCACTGTCTGGGCGAATGTGGCTCAGCGTCGGCTCGTCATCCAGAGCGACACCGTCACCGGGGCCGAGCTTGCGGAGATCAACGAGACCGAGTGGGTTGCCGGTCACAAGGCCGGCGTACCTGTCCATGAGTCCGTGATCAGCATCCCCGAGCGAATGATCCCCTTCATCAGGAAGGCTTGCGATGCAATCGAACGTGCCGGACTTCAGGACTCTGCTCCGGGAGACGAAGAAGTCGGCCGTGCATCTGGAGATGCGTGATCAGTACAGCGTCGCTGACGAAGCCGATCAGTTCGCCGCGTGGAAGGCCGGGCACCGGTACTCCCTGGAGAACCGGGCCGAGTGGTGGCACCCGTTCCATGACTTCGTGGTGGAGACCATTGCCCGTGGGGTGACCATCCGGCGCGCCCGGATCGTGTCGGAACCCGTCACCGAGTACATCCGCTACGAGCATTCCCACACGTTCACGAACATCGCGGCTGGTGAGCAGATCCGTTGGCTTCCCCGGAGCCGGGCGTTCGATCTAGCCTTGCCGGGAGCCGACTTCTGGCTGTTCGACAGCCGGATCGCGCGGTTCAACTTGTTCACCGGCGATGGCGAGTGGGCTGACCCCCGGAACGTGTTGACAGAGGAACCGGCCATCGTGGGACTTTGTGCGAAGGCGTTCGAGGCCGTGTGGGAACGGGCGGTGCCACACCAGGAGTTCGAGGTCTGAGTCGGCTCCGAACCGCCGGGTAGACAGCACATGTCATCGTCACCTTCGTCCAGCGTTGTCGCAGCACGGAGGGCCATCGCTGACCAACTGGTCGAGATCCGTAAGGACGCTGGGCTCAAGGGGGGTGAACTGTCTGCCCTGTGCGGTTGGCACCCGGCCAAGACCTCTCGCATCCAGTCCGGCAAGGCAGCTCCGTCGGAAGACGACATAAGGGCCTGGTGCGCTGCCTGCGGGGCCGGCGACCGGATCCCTGATCTGATCGCGGCATCCCGTGCCGCCGACTCGATGTACCAGGAGTGGAGACGCCGGAACAGCTCCGGCATGCGGCTCGCCCAAGAGCAGGTCATCAGCGACTACGAGCGCACAAGGCTCTTCCGGATCTATGTCTCAAACGTGCTCCCCGGCTTCTTCCAGACCGCCGAGTACGCGACGGCGCTCATGCAGTCCATCACGGACTTCCAAGGCACTCCGAACGACGTTGCAGCGGCCGTACCAGCCCGTCTGGCGCGGGCACAGCTCATGTACACGGGGGCACGCCGGTTCGCGGTCCTGATCGAGGAGTGGGTGTTGCGAACCAGGATCGGCAGCTCGGAGGACATGGCTGCTCAGCTCGGCCACCTGCTGACCTTGATGTCGCTGCCGTCCGTCTCCATCGGGGTTATCCCGGCCGGCTGTTCGCGAACCATCTGGCCCCTTGAGGCCTTCTACCTGTTCGACGATCAGAGGGTGGCGGTGGAGACCCTGACGGCGAAGCTCAACGTGCTCCAGCCCAGGGAGATCGCGGACTACGCCCGAGCCTTCATGGGCCTGTCCGGCATGGCCGTGTACGGGGAGAAGGCAAGGGCCTTGATCGCTGCGGCCGTTGCCTCTTTGGAGTGATGTACCGCAAGAAGGCGCAAATTTGTTGAGCGCGCTGTACCGGGATCCCTACGGTCTATCACGTATCCCCGCCGCCTGACGCGGACCCCTACGCCATCAGTACCTACTGGGTCGGCGGATACCTCAACGGCGTTCGCGCGCCGCCCGAGCCGAAGCCCTGGTCTTCCACTGCCGCCCCGCCTGGGTCACCAGGCGGGGCGGCCACCCCATCCCATCTGCCGCACCATCCCGACCCGAGGGAGGCGCACCATGACCGTATCGACGTTGAGGTCCCCGAACACGGTGCTCGCCAACGCCGTTGAGGACGCCGTGGACGTCCTGCGGCCCCGCATCGTGGACTCCGACATCGAGAGCATCGGCTTCTCGGTGGGCACGCAGATCAACGGGCACCCGCACCTCGGAACCCACCTCGTTCAGAGCCTCGCCTTCCTCCTGGCGGAGCGGGCCCGGGACGAGTTCGGCATCGACACCAGCATGGAGCAGACCCCATTTGGTGAGGCGTGTGGGGTCAGATGATGCAGAAGTCACCTGACTTGATGTCGGCGATGAAGGAGTGCCAGGCGTCCATGCCGAAGGGCCGGTACCGCCTGCCCGGTCACAGGGTTATCCGGGGAGCACTTCCGCGTCCTGCTCAAGGATCGGTGCCAGTGCTCGGAGGAGGTCTGAGGGATGGCGGTAGAGCACGGCCGTCATGCCGGCCGCGCGGGCCGCGTCGATGTTGGCCTGGTTGTTGTCCACGAACAGGCAGCGCTCGGCCGGGACGCCCGCTTGTTCCACAGCGAGCTGGTAGATCCCAGGGTCGGGCTTGGCGATGCCGACGCGGGAGCTGTTGACCACGTGGTCGGCCAGGTCGGTGAGTCCGAGCAGAGCGAGGTCCTCATCGAGCCACACGGTCGCGTTGGTGACCAACACGACGGGCACCTTGCCGCGGAGCCTCCTGATCAGCTCCACCACTGCTCCGTCTGCCCGGAAGGGGGCATGGGTGAAGGCAGTTGCCAGGGTTTCAGCCTGCGGGGCAGGAATCCGGCGAGTCAGGGCCTTGGCGATGGAAGCGGTCCACTGGGCCCGGCTGATCTGGCCGAGTAGCAGCGGCAGGTCCCGCTCCGGGGCGAAAGCAATCTCGGCGGTGGTGCCCTGGGGGAGTCCGGCGATCCGCTCCAGACGCCTCACTTCCGCGAGGTCATAGAGGCGGATCACACCGTCGAGATCGCACAGCACCGCGTCGAACGCCAGGTTCTCCATAGACCGAGATCATTCCAGACTCCCGTCAGCGCCCTGCCCCAGCCCGTGGGCGCCGGATCGCGGCACGCTACCGCAGGTGATCCACCCCTGCTGATGGGCCGTCCCGCCGTGCCTGTTCCTGCCGCCCGCCACATAGCGGTACCGCGGGTTCCGGCAGCTCTCGGACGCCTCCGAGAGCTGCCGACGACCGCGAGCGGACTTAGGCGTGTGGGGTCAGATGGTGCCGAAGTCACCGGACTTAATGCCGGTGATGAAGGAGTGCCAGGCATCCATGCCGAACGTGAGCTGCGGGCCGTGGGGGTCCTTGCTGTCGCGGACGGGGAGGATGCCCGGGTGGCCGGGCGCGACCTCGATGCAGTTGCCACCGCCGCTGCTGTAGGAGGACTTCAGCCAGGAGGCGGGCTTGGCGGCCGCGATCGGGAACATGGTGTGGAACTCCTTGAGACGCGTGCGGATGAGAGCCAGAGAGTCCGCACATGAGAGGGCTTGGGCCTGGAGCCAATCGTAAGTCCTCGCGAGGGAGCGGATCTCGTTCTCGTCATCGCGCTCCACGTAACCCCGCTGGATGGTTTCGAGGTAGGCCATCCACTTCTTGTCCGGGGAGGTCAGGAGCGTGAATGGCCAGACAGTTGGAAGGTTTTCGCCGAGGCTGGACGGTGCGATCTGCAGCGTGACATGCGGAAGGCCGGCCACGTTCTCCAGCCGGCGAAGCTGTTCGGCCATGACGAAGGGGCCGCCAACGGGCCGAAGGCAGCTCTCCTCCATGACGATGTGGAGGGAGGGAGCGGGCTCCTGGTACAGCACGGCCTGCCGTGCCATGCGAACGTTCAGGCGTTCGCTGACCTTGTCCTGGGGGATCTCGCCTCGTCGGGCCTCAGCCCCGATGATCGCCGAGGCGTAGCCGCGCGTCTGGAGCAGCCCGGGGATGAGGTTCAGCTCGTAGACCTTGAAGGCGGTGGCCTTGCGCTCGTGCTCGATGTAGGCGCGGAATCCGCCGATCAGTGTGCTGCTCTTCGTGCTCCAGTACAGGAGTTCAAGCGCTCCGCAGGTGTCGAGCACCTTGTCGGCCCGCTGGAGAAGGGGCAGGGGAGCGGGACGCTGGCCCGTCTCGATCAGGGAGATGAGCGAGTCGCTGTAGTTGATCAGCTTTCCGAGTTCGATCTGAGTGAGGCCCCTCGCCTTGCGGAAGCGGCGCAGTTGGGCGCCGATGGCCTCGTGCGGGGAGGGGGTCGGGTCAGTGTCCTGCTGGGGCACGGTGATCACGTCATTCCACAGTGCTGGCTGTCAAAGTGAAGCTCTTTCCATGCTAGTTGCGATTGGCCACTCTTGGTGAGGAGTTAGCAACAGAGAGGAGCTATTCCGTGGATATGACGAACACTCAATGTGGCGAAAGCACCATTTGGCGGCGCGACTTCCCGCCCTGCCTGTGCCCGCAGTGCGGCGACTCGGTTCCGGAGGCGCGAACGGACGCCCGCGCCTTCGCTCCGGCGGCGCCGCCCGTGAGGCGGGTGGCGCCGCCGTCCGAGGCCTACCGGCCCTCGATCGTCGGGGAGCGGGTCTTCGACGTCCGCTCCGGGCGCTGGGGCGCCTTCATGGGGTGGCAGCAGGGGCGCGCCTTCCTCCGGCCCCTCGGTGGTGGCGTGGAGTGGGACGTCGAAGCGCGTTGGATCACCAACACTGAACAGTGAGATGCACGATGAGCAGCAGGATCGACAAGATCACGGCCGAGGACCGTCGCACCGCAGCCGACATCCTCGACGACCTCCAGGCCGTCCTGAACGCCGCCGACGTGAGACTCCCGTCCCTCGGCATCGACTGGCGCTCGGCCAAGGCCACCGGCGTCATCCTGATCGACCTCGGGGCCGCGAGGCCGGACGTCATCGAGCGGCTGGTCGTCGTCCTCCGCAGAGGTATGCGGCCGTAGTCGGAGCCGGCGCCATCGCCATGGGAAGTCTCGTTCTCGCGGCATCGGTTCTCCTGATGATTCCCGAGAGCGTTTCCACTTCTGCGAGCGCCTTGGTGTTCGTTCTCATCTTCCTCGCCACCTCGACGGGCGGATTCATGCTCGCAGCGGGATGGATGAGGGTGCGCGCATAGCGGCGCGGGCTTCGAGGTTGCTCGAAGCCCGCGCTGGGTCTTCCGGACGAAACCCGGCCTATTCCGGCCGGTGGACGTGCGCGAAATGCTCCGCGTCCCAGGTGCCGCCGAGGGCAGGGGCGAGGGAGGCGACCGCGAGGGCGGCGAAGTCCTCGGCCGTGCCCGCGCGTTCCGGTAGGGCGCCGAGCAGTGGGGCGCCGGCGGAGCGGGGGAGGTCGGCGAGGTTGCAGCGTTCGGCGAGGCCGGGGGCGGCGGGCCAGGAGCCGACGACGACGCCGGCCAGCGGCAGTTCGCGGGCCGCCAGGGCCTCGGCGGTGAGGGAGACGATGTTCAGCGTGCCGAGTCCGGCGGAGGCGATGAGCAGGACTTCGGCCGAAAGCCCGGCGTCCAGGACGGCCCGGGCCTGGTCGGCCAGCGTGCGGCCCTCGTCGTCGTAGCGGACCATCAGGCCGCCCGCGCCCTCGACCAGCACCAGGTCGTGGGTGGCGGCGAGTTCGGTGACGGCGTCCGCCACCTCGATGGGGGAGAGGTAGGGAAGCCCCGACCGCCGGGCGGCGGTGTCGGGGGCCAGCGGTTCGGGGTAGCGGACCAGCTCACGGTACGTCAGCTCACCTGCCAGTCGCCGGACTTCATCGGCGTCTCCGGGCTCGCCCGGGGCCACGCCCGTCTGCCCCGGCTTGAGGACGGCGACCTTGAGGCCGCCCCGCAGCGCCGCCGAGGCGAGGGCCGCGGTGGCGACGGTCTTGCCGACGTCCGTGTTCGTCCCCGTCACGAAGAGGATGCGCGCGCTCATCCGGCCACCGCCGCGGCGGTGACGGCGGCGGCGATCCGCGCCACGTCCTCGTCCTGCGTCACATAGGGAGGCATGGTGTAGATCAAGTCCCGGAAGGGGCGCAGCCAGACGCCCTCCCGGGCCGCGGCCTCGGTCGCCGCCGGCACGTTCACCGGGTGGTCCAACTGGACGACGCCGATGGCTCCTTGGACCCGTACGTCGTGCACGCCCGGAACGGAGCGGGCTGCCGTGAGGCCCTCGGTCAGGCCGTTCTCGATGCGCTTGACCTCCACCGCCCAGTCCTGCCCGAGCAGGAGGTCCAGCGACGCGTTCGCGACCGCGCAGGCGAGCGGGTTGCCCATGAAGGTCGGCCCGTGCGCGAGCACCGGCATCTCGCCGCGGCTGATCCCGTCGGCGACCTCGCTGGTGCACAGCGCGGCGGCCAGTGTCAGGTAGCCGCCGGTGAGGGCCTTGCCCAGGCACATCACGTCCGGCGAGACGTTCGCGTGGTCGGCGGCGAACAGCGCTCCGCTGCGCCCGAATCCGGTGGCGATCTCGTCGAAGACCAGCAACACCCCGTACCGGTCGCACAGTTCGCGCAGCATCCGCAGGTACGCGGGGGAGTGGAACTGCATGCCGCCCGCGCCCTGGACCACCGGTTCGACGATGACGGCGGCCAGCTCGTCCGCGTGACGTGCCATCAACTCCTCGAACTGTGCGGCGTATTCGGGGTCGAGCGGGGCGTCGAACCCGGCTGGAGGCTGCGGCGCGAAGAGCTGCCCGGGCAGCACCCCGCCCCACAGGTGGTGCATGCCGCCGTCCGGGTCGCACACCGACATCGGGTGGAAGGTGTCGCCGTGGTAGCCGCCGCGCCAGGTCAGCAGCCGGTGCTTCTCCGGCCGGCCGACCGACTGCCAGTACTGGAGGCACATCTTCATCGCCACCTCGACGGACACCGAGCCCGAGTCGGCGAGGAAGACGTGCCGCAGCGGCTCCGGGGTGATCTCGACGAGCCTGGCCGCGAGCCGGACGGCGGGCTCGTGGGTGAGCCCGCCGAACATCACATGGCTCATCCGCCCCAGCTGTTCGCGCACCGCCTCGTCCAGCACCGGGTGCCGGTAGCCGTGGATCGCCGCCCACCAGGACGACATCCCGTCGACCAGCTCGCGCCGCCCGCCCGCCACCGGCTCGGCCAGGCGCAGCCGTACGCCCGAGGCGGACTCGACCACGTACGGGGTGACGGTGCCGGGCATCGGTCCGTACGGGTGCCAGACGTGGGCGCGGTCGAGGGCGAGCAGGGTGTCCGCGGACAGCATGGTGCGTGGTTCTCCCGGATTTCCGGCGGGTGGTGGAACTGGTAAGAACTGGTGGAACTGTCAGGCGTTGGGGGCGAGTTCGGTGCCGGCGCCGCGGCGGCGGACCTTGACCAGGTCGTCGCGCAGCTCGTCGCCCGACCCCTCCAAAGCCGGGGCGTCCGAGGCGCGCGCGTGCCCGCCGCACGGCCCGCAGCCGCCGCCGCTGCCGCAGGCCGAAGCCGCGGTGCCGCAGGAGCCGCCCGCGTGGGCCGCCTGGGCCGCCTCGGCGACGTCGGCGCGGTGGCGCGGCAGGGTGGCCTCACCGGCGCCCTCGACCTCGAAGCCGGCGTCCTTGATCATGTCGAGGTCGGCCTGGCCGGCCTGGCCCTCGCTGGTCAGGTAGTCGCCGAGGAAGATGGAGTTGGCGATGTGCAGGCCGAGCGGCTGCATCGAGCGCAGGTGCACCTCACGCCCGCCGGCGATCCGCACCTCGGTGTCCGGGTTGACGAAGCGGACCATCGCCAGGATGCGCAGGCAGCGCTGCGGGGTGAGGTTCCACTCCTTGGCGAGCGGGGTGCCCTCGAACGGGATCAGGAAGTTGACCGGGACGGAGTCCGAGCCGAGCTCGCGCAGCGCGAACACCACGTCGACGAGGTCCTCGTCGCTCTCGCCCATGCCGGCGATCAGGCCGGAGCAGGCGGACAGGCCCGCGCCGTGCGCCTTCTGCACCGTGTCCACCCGGTCCGCGTAGGTGTGGGTGCTGGTGATGGTCCCGTAGGTGCCCTCGGAGGTGTTGAGGTTGTGGTTGTAGGCGTCGGCGCCGGCCGCCTTGAGCCGCTCGGCCTGGTTGTCGGAGAGCAGGCCGAGGCAGACGCAGAGCTCGACCGCCGGGTCGGCCTCCTTGATGGCGGCCATGGTGTCGGTGACGCGGTCGATGTCACGGTCCGTCGGGCCGCGGCCGCTGGCGACCAGGCAGACCCGCTTGGCGCCGCCGGCCACCCCGGCGCGGGCGGCGTCGGCGGCCTGCTCCGGCTTGAGCCAGGTGTACTTGAGGATCTCGGCCTTGGACCCCAGCCGCTGCGAGCAGTAGGAGCAGTCCTCGGGGCAGAGCCCGCTCTTGAGGTTCACCAGGTAGTTGAGCTTGACCCGGCGGCCGAACCAGCGGCGGCGCACCTTGCCGGCCGCGGCGACCACGTCGAGCAGCTCGTCGTCGGTGGTGGCGAGGACGGCCAGCGCCTCTTCGCGGGTCGGGACTTCGCCGCGCAGGCCCTTGGCGGTGAGGGTATCGAGCAGATCCATGGAGCCGATCCTGCCCGCTGGCGCGCGAATGGCGCCAGAGCAAACCCACCAGAAGATCCCGGGAAGGATGTGCCGATTGCCACAGTGTCGAAGCTCACGGCGTCGGTGCTGGTCACGTGCTTGACGGCGGGCCGCGGCAATGGTTACCGGCGGGTAGGGAAGGTGCGTCGCGGACGAAGATCGACGACTCCCGACCCAGTGATCCACGCCACCCCGGGGGTGCTTAGAATCTGCGCCATGACCACGCAGGGGGAGCGCACCCCGACTCCGGGAGAGGGCCAGGACGGCCAGCCAGGACGGACAGGGCAGGCAGGGCGGACAGGGCAGATGGGGCAGCGGACCGGCGGGGGCGCCGGTGCGATCGGGGGGACGGAGCGCAAGCGCGGCCGGCGGCTGTCGGCCCGCCGGGCGGTCGGCTGGGTCGTCGTGGTCGGTGTGGTCGCGGCCGGCGGATGGATCATCACCCGCCCGACGCCCGGCGACTACATACCCGGCCTCGGCCCGTCCAAGAAGGACCTGGCCGAGACCCCGCCCGTGGTGGGCTCCCCGCCGCCGCCCACCGACCCCGCGGCCCTCAACGCCGACAACCTGTTCCCCGCCCAGCGCACGGTCGAGGCCGCCGGCTACAAGGCCCGGCGCGGCGGCATCCGGCAGGGCGAGAAATGCGACGAGGTGCTCCAGGACGGTACCCAGGAGCTGCTCAAGGACAGCGGCTGCCAGGCCTACCTGATCGTCAGCTTCACCGGCGTCGACCACCCGGTGCGCAGCAGCGTCACCCTGCTGCGCTTCGCCGATCAGGCCGCCGCCGCCAGGGCCGCCGACACCCTGCGCGGCAAGCCCGGCGCGGTCGCCTTCATCCTCGCCGACACCAACTTCGCGCCCGCCCCGTCCGCCGGCAGCGCCAAG
>NZ_JAFLNG010000559.1 GCF_017427025.1 Streptomyces sp. FH025 | reverse complement strand
CCGGTGGCACCGGCGCCCGGGGTGGCGCTGGGCTGGCTCGGCTTGCACCCCTCCTGCTTGGCCATCGCCGCGCCGAGATCGCCGCGCTGCAGCTTGGCCTGCGCCTGGGTGGACAGCGAGGACAGCTGCCGCAGCTGGTCGGCGACGCTGTTCAGCCCGTCCGCGAACTTCGCCTGGTCGTTGTTGGACAGCGCGTCCAGCTTCTTCTGGACGTCCAGGTAGCCGTCGGCCGCCTTCTTCAGCTCGTCGACGCTGTCCTTCTGCAAGGCCGCGCCGTTGTCCACCTTGGGCGCACCGGCCGCGTCGATCGCGGCCGCGATGTCCTGGTTGGTCTTGGCCAGTCGCCCGATGTCCGCCGAGAGCCGCTTCTGCAGGTCGACCGGCCCCTCGCCGGTCTTCACCTGGGCGGTGTCGGCGAGCGCGGCCTGCGCCTGGGCGATCGGGTCCTTGGCCGCGCCGCAGACGTTCGACGCCCAGGACTCCAGCTGCTTGCTGTTGTCGTCGCCGCCGCAGCCGACGGCGCCGAACGCGAGCAGCACGCCGAGGGCGGGTACGGCCAACAGTCGCTTGTTCACCGGGAGAAGCCTTTCGGTTTCGGTCGTGTTCGGTCGTCGAACCTACACGGCCGCCACCGACCACCCGCTTCCCGGCTGCTCAGCCCCCGTCGCTCGGCCTCGGTCGGGTACCCCGAACTCCCGCCGGGCCCGTCCTCGCACGGCACGCTGACGGTCGTGCTCGGCTGTGCGCCGGTCGTGCGCGCTTGTGCCCAGCCGTGCCCAGCCGTGCCCGGTCATGCCGGAAGCGGCGAACCGCCCGGCTCAACAATTCGTCGACGACTGCCCGAGGGCTTGAGTCCCGGGCCAGTCCCGGGCCCCGGACCCCGGGTACGGCGCGGAAGCGGCCCTCAGACCGCGACGGAGGTGACCGAGACCGGCCAGCTCATCCGGATCACGCCACCACCGGCGCCGTTGGTGACCTCCAGGTCCTCGACCAGGCCGGTGATCACGGCGAGCCCCAGGGTGTCCTCCTCCGCCTCGCCGCCCTCGGCAGCGCCGGGGGTCGGAACGGCGGCGGGGCCGGCTTCGTCCTCGACCTCGATGAGGAAACGCTTCTCCTGGTCGGTCAGCGCGACCCTGACCGCGCCGCCGATGCCACCGCGCTGGTGCAGGCCGACCGCGCGCGAGCACGCCTCACCGACCGCGAGCCGTACCTCGTCGAGCACCGACTCGTCGACCCCGGCCCGTCTGGCGACGGCCGCGGCGACCAGCCGGGCCGTCCGCACGTGCTCGGGAAGCGCGCTGAATCGAAGTTCGACGGTTGCCATCTCTCCCCCTCGGGGTACTCCGACCGGGGCCGGAGGTACGGCCCCTGCGGGCCGGCTGGGCCGGCCCCGGTGCGGCCGGGGAGCGCCAGGGCCTGGCAGGCCCGGGCGTCCCGGACGCGTGGAACGGGCGGGCCGGCCACGCGGACCGGCCCGGACGCGTCAGTCGGTCGCGGCGACCGCGTCGTCCACCGAGGTGTGGATCGGGAAGACCTTGGTCAGGCCGGTGATCCGGAAGATCTTGAGGATGCGCTCCTGGTTGCAGACGAGGCGCAGCGAGCCCTCGTGGGCGCGCACCCGCTTCAGACCGCCCACCAGCACGCCCAGGCCGGTCGAGTCGAGGAAGTCGACGCCCTCCATGTCGACGACGAGGTGGTACTTGCCGTCGTTGACGAGCTCGACCAGCTGCTCCCGCAGCTTCGGGGCGGTGTACACATCGATCTCGCCGCCAACCTCGACGACCGTACGGTCGCCGACTGCACGGGTCGACAGGGACAGGTCCACGGAACCTCCAGCACCTTGCCTTGCTACGTCATGTGCGATCCTCGGCCGGACGGCCGCCACCGCATGGTCACGAGCCCGGGCACACCAAGCCAACGCGTGGCAAGCCTCAGCGCTGCGACCCACGGCCGTACGGCCGTCACGGCCACATTCAACCACCTGCGACCATGCCCGCACGATGGCTTACGACGATTCTCCGTCACGCCGGTGACACACTGGGTCCTCATGCCGCCCCGACACAGCCTGCCTGAGGCACTACTCACGACCCTGTCCACCAGTCGGGGGCGGTCCGACCGGCTCACCCATACGGAGCACCTTCCCGCCCGACCTGCGCGTTATTCGCCGTGGCCCGACTCGATCCGCCGGGAGATCGTGGAGTCGGCGCTCGCCGTCGGGGTGGAGCAGCCCTGGGCGCACCAGGCAGAAGCGATGAACCTGGCGAAAAGCGGCCAGACTGTGGTGATCGCCACAGGCACCGCCTCGGGCAAGTCGCTGGGCTACCTGGCGCCCGTGCTGAGCGACCTGCTGGACGGCACCGAGGCCCGCAACGGCCGCGGCGCCACCGCGCTCTACCTGGCCCCGACCAAGGCTCTCGCCGCCGACCAGCGCCGCCGCGCCGCAGAGCTCGCCCCGCCCAGAGTGCGCGCCGCCCTGTACGACGGCGACACCCCGCCCGAGGAGCGCGAGTGGGTCCGCCAGTACGCCTCCTACGTGCTCACCAACCCGGACATGCTGCACCGGGGCATCCTGCCCGCGCACGCCCGCTGGTCCTCCTTCCTGAAGGTGCTGCGCTACGTGGTCATCGACGAGTGCCACAGCTACCGGGGCGTGTTCGGCTCACACGTCGCCCAGGTGCTGCGACGGCTGCGCCGCGTATGCGCCCGTTACGGTTCGTCACCCACCTTCCTGCTCGCCTCCGCCACCACCGCCGACCCGGCCGCCACCGCCCGGCGCCTGACCGGTCTGCCCGCCGTGGCCGTGACCGAGGACGCCTCGCCGCGCGGGCCGATGGTCTTCGGCCTCTGGGAGCCGCCGCTGACCGAGAACGTCGGCGAACACGGCGCCCCCGTGCGCCGCACCGCCACCGCCGAGGCCGCGCACCTGCTGACCGACCTGGTCGAACGGCAGACCCGGACCGTCGTATTCGTCCGCTCTCGCCGCGCCGCCGAACTCGTCGCCCTCCAGACCCAGGACCAGCTCGGCCGACCACTCGCCGACCGGGTGGCCGCCTACCGCGGCGGCTACCTCGCCGACGAACGCCGGGCCCTGGAACGCGCCCTGCACTCCGGCCGGCTACTCGGACTCGCCTCCACCTCCGCTCTCGAACTCGGCGTCGACATCTCCGGTCTCGACGCCGTCCTGATGGCCGGCTACCCCGGCACGCGGGCCTCGCTGTGGCAGCAGGCGGGCCGGGCGGGCCGTGAGGCCCAGGGAGCGCTGGCCGTCCTGATCGCCCGGGACGACCCGCTGGACACCTACCTGGTGCACCACCCGGAGGCGCTGTTCGCGGCGCCCGTCGAGGCCACCGTGCTCGACCCCGACAACCCGCATGTGCTCGCCCCGCACCTGTGCGCGGCCGCCGCCGAACTCCCGCTCACCGACGCGGACCTGGAGCTGTTCGGCCCCTCCACCGCACCGCTGCTGCCGGTGCTGGAACGGCGCGGCCTGCTGCGCCGACGCGCCGACGGATCCTGGTACTGGACCCGCCGCGAACGCGCGGCCGACGCCGTCGACCTGCGCGGCAGCGGCGGCAGCCCGGTGCAGATCGTCGAGGCCGACACCGGCCGGCTGCTCGGCACGGTGGACGCCGCGGCCGCCCACACCACCGTCCACACCGGGGCCGTCCACCTCCACCAGGGCCGCACCTACCTGGTCCACGAGCTCGACCTGGAGAACTCGGTCGCCCTCGTCGAACCGGCCGACCCGCCGTACACCACCTCCGCCCGCGACATCACCTCCATCTCGGTCCTCGACACCGACACCACCGTCCACTGGGGCGAGGGTCGGCTCAGCTTCGGCTCGGTGGAGGTGGTCAACCAGGTGGTCGGCTACCTCCGGAAGCGGATCTCCACCGGGGAGATCATGGGCGAGAGCAAGCTCGACCTCCCGCCCCGCACCCTGCGCACCCGCGCGGTCTGGTGGTCCGTCACCGAGGACCAGCTGCTCGACGCGGACCTCCCGCTCGACCAGCTGCCCGGTGCCGCCCACGCCGCCGAGCACGCCTCGATCGGCCTGCTGCCGCTGTTCGCCACCTGCGACCGGTGGGACATCGGCGGCGTCTCCGTGCCGCTGCACCCCGACACCGGACTGCCCACCGTGTTCGTCTACGACGGCCACCCGGGCGGGGCCGGCTTCGCCGAACGCGGTTTCCAGCGGGCCGTCCAGTGGTTGACCGCGACCCGGGAGGCGATCGCCTCCTGCGAGTGCGAGCGCGGCTGCCCGTCCTGCGTCCAGTCGCCCAAGTGCGGCAACGGGAACGACCCGCTGGACAAGGCGGCGGCCGTGCTGCTGCTGGACGTCCTCCTGGCCGGAGCCCCCGGCGCGGAGTCCGGACCGGCCCCGGAGGGTACGGCGCCGACCGGCTCATGACGCCCCCGGCGAGCCGCCCGGAGCGCCACCGGGACCGCCGCCCGGAGCGCCTCCGGCGCCGTCCTCGGCCCCGGCGACCGGAGCCCGTACCGGTCCGGCACGGGACCTCGCCCGCGCTGGGCCGACCGGCAGCCGCAGCGGGAGCCCGCCGACCGGCACCTCGGCGACCACCTCGACGGCGTCCGCCGACCGGTCGACCGCGCAGGACACCAGCACGGCTCGCTGGGCCGCGGCGATCCCCGCGGCCCGACCGCAACCGCCGTCCGGGTCCAGCAGCAGCCGGTCGGCCGCCGCCAGGGCCGCCAGGTCGGCGGCCGACTCGGCCCGGTGCCGGGCCGCGACCACCGCGCCGACCGCGATCGTCGCGGTGAACACCGCCGTACCCAGCATCGCCAGGGCGAGCAGCCAGACCGTCGCCGAGCCGGCGTCCGGCCCGTAGCCGCGCCCGCCCGCCGTGGCGACCCGCGCGGTACGGGCCCGTGCCAGCCGCTCTCCCGCCCGCCGCAGGCCGGTCAGGAGGGCCACGGGCCACCACCCGCCTCGATGGCGTTGCCCAGCACGTCCTCCCGCGCCGCCACGGCCGCTGCGCCGACCCTGACGGCGAGCAGCCCGCCGAGCCTGCCCGGCGCCGTACACGGTGCGTCCACGTCGACCCGCACGGTGTCGGCCGCCACCGCCACCCGTACCTGCGCCCCCGGCGGGGCGGCCGCGCGGGCGAGCTCGGCGGCATCGACCTCCCCGCGCGCGGCCGCCCTGGCACCGATCCGGGCCGCGTCCACGCAGTGGATCTGCGCGGCCGCCGCCAGTACGCCCCAGATCAGCATCGCCGCCAGA
>NZ_JAFLNG010000558.1 GCF_017427025.1 Streptomyces sp. FH025 | reverse complement strand
CGCCGGGTGGTCACACCGTCCTCGGCGGGTCGGCCGATCGAAGTGAATCCGCAGGCGAACGGGTGGGCGGCGGACGACCCGTCAACGCACCCGGTGATCGGCGGCAGCGACCAGCCGCCGGACTTCTCGCTGCGGGTCACCTCGAGCCGCACCCTGAACAACGCGAAGGGGCCCCCTTCGGCGGGCCCCTTCGCCGGTTCAGCCGCGGCGCGGGCGCGTGAGCGCGAGCAGGAGGAGGGCCGCGGCCTGGATCGCGATGGTGACGGTGATCAGCACGGGGACGGAGTACGCGTAGAGGGCTCCGGCGAGTACGCCGCCGACCAGGGTCGCGGCTCCGACCACGGCGGCGAAAAGGCCGTAGGCGGTGGCCCGGCGCCCGGGCGGGACGAGGTCGGCGACGGTGGCCCGCAGGGTGGACTCCTGGACGCCCATCGCGGCGCCCCACAGCAGCGCGCCGGCCACGACCGCGGCGAGGGTGTCGGTGAAGGCCAGCACGGGGACGGCCGCGGCCAGCAACGGCAGCACCGCGAGGGTCCGGGCGCCGTACCGGTCATAGGCCCAGCCGGTGGCCAGGGCGGCGACCGCGTCGGCGGCCATGGCAGCCGCGTACAGCACCGGCACGGCGGCGGCGGACAGCAGTTGGCGCTCGACCACGTGGTAGGAGAGCACGCCGAACGTGGCGAAACCGGCCAGGGTGGCGGCGCTGAACCCGGCGTACAGCCAGAAGGCGCGCGGCAGCGGCCGGGAGCCCGCAACGACGGCCCGGGCCTCGGGGGCGGCGGAGGGTTCGGGTGTGTCGGGAGCCTCGTACGCGGCCGGGTCCGGGACGCGAAGGCGCAGCCAGACCAGCAGGGCCAGGGCGAGGACTCCGGGCGCGGCCAGCACGCCGAGGGCCGGGGCGTAGTCGCCGCCGGTGGCCGCGAGGACGCCGGCGACGGTGAGCGGGCCGATCAGCGCGCCGATCTGGTCCATCGCCTCGTGCACGGCGAATCCCCGGCCGCGCCCGGTGGCGGCGGTCGCGTGGGAGAGCAGGGTGTCCTTCGCCGGCGAGCGCACCGCCTTGCCGACGCGTTCGGCGATCACCAGCGCACTCGCCACCCCCAGGGTGCCCGCCAGGCCGAGGAACGGGACGGTGACCGCGGTGAGCGCGTACCCGGCGATCGTCCAGGCCCAGAAGCGGCGGGTCCGGTCGGCCAGCGGTCCGGAGCCCAGGCGCAGGACGAGGGCGGCCGCCTCGCCGACGCCGGTGACGACACCGACCACCAGGGCCGAGGCACCCAGCGAGGCCAGCAGCGGCCCGGTGACCGAGCGGGCGCCCTCGTAGACGAAGTCCATCAGCAGGCTGACCGTGCCGAACGCCATCACGAAGCGCCACGGCCGCATCCTCGGGGCACCGGCCCGGCCGGGTGCCGGGTTGCTGGTGGCGGCGTTCACGCGACGACCTCCACGACTAGGGGCCCGCCGCTGCCGCCGCCGAGCGCGTTATCGCTGATCAGCCGCATGATTCACCAGTTCCTGACCGGCGCACGGCGCTCCCCCGCGGAGCAGGCCGGCTCTCACCGTTCGCCGATGAATGTAACAGCCGTTATTTTTTCCGAGCAACGCTGTTGCGCCCCATCGCAGGAGGGCGCCCTCCGGCACGCCCCTCGCGCCGGTGGAGCCGCACGGCAGGAGAGACTGGCCGGGTGAGTGAAACCGTGACCTGGCTCCTCCTGGCCTACCGCGTCCCCAGCGAACCCAGCCGACTGCGCGCCACCGTCTGGCGTCGCCTGAAGGCCCTCGGCGCGATCTACGTCCAGAACTCGGTGGCGGCCCTGCCCGAAGACTCGACGGCCGAACGCGCCCTGCGCGCGCTGCGCGCCGAGATCGGCCAGCTGGGCGGCACCGCCCAGCTGCTGCGCGCCGACGCCCTGGCCGGCGGGGCGGACCTGGTGACGGCCTACAACACGGCCCGGGACGAGGAGTACACCGAGATCGTCGCCCGCTGCCACGACTTCCTCGCCGAGATCGAGCGGGAGACGGCCGAGGAGCACTTCACGTACGGCGAGCTGGAGGAGAACGACGAGGACCTGGCCAAGCTGCGCGGCTGGTTCGACAAGGTCGTCGCTCGCGACCGCCTCGGCGCATCCGGGCGCGAGGCCACCGCCCGGGCGCTCGCCGAGTGCGCGAAGGCGCTCGACGGCTTCGCGGACGCCGTCTACGCCGCCGACACCGACGGAGCCTGACCCCGGCTAGCCCGGCGGTCATCGGTTCGGGGCACGTGGTGGGCGGCGGTGAACTGACAAGCGGCGTCCAGGACTTCCAGGGGCCACGAGGCGGGGAGGACTGAACTCCGGCGGTGCGGCAGCATCCCGGAGCATCAGCGCGGCGCAGTACGATAACCCTTCGGGCGCGCCCGCCCCAGTGACCCGACTGGATGGGGGAACGTGGAGCTCGTCGGCCGGCAGAAGCAGGTGGACCTCCTGGCCCGACTTCTGTCCGATTCGCGGAGCCGGGGAAGCGCCGTGCTGGTCCGCGGCCCGGCCGGAATCGGGAAGACGGCCCTGCTCGCCGAAGCCGCCGCCCTCGCCGAAGCCTCGGGGTACCGGGTGCTGCGCACCAGCGGCGTCGAGGCCGAGAGCGACATCCCCTACGCCGGCCTGCAGATGCTCCTGCGCCCACTGGCCGCCGGGACGCGGGAGCTCACGGCGCCGCACCGACAGGCCTTGGAGGCCGCCCAGGGGCACGCCGAGGCCTACATCCCGGACGTCTTCCTGGTGGGCCTGGCGACCCTCAACCTGATCGCCGACGCCGCGGCGATCGCCCCGGTGCTCGTGCTCGCCGACGACGTGCAGTGGCTCGACGACGCCACCGTCAGCATCCTGGCGTTCATGGCGCGCCGGGTCGGCACCGAGCCGGTGGTCATGGTGGGAGCCGCGCGCGACGGCTACCGGTCGCGCCTGAACCCCGACGAGATGACCGTCCTGCCGCTCGAACCGCTGTCCGACGACGAGGCGACGGCACTGCTCGCGGACCGGGCCCCGCACCTGCGGCCCACCGCCCACCGGCGGCTGCTGGCCGCCGCGGCCGGCAATCCGCTGGCGCTGACCGAACTGTCGCGCGCGGTGGGCGCCTCCGTCGATCCGCAGCTCGCCGAGATCCCGCTCACCGAGATCCCGCTGACCGAGCGGCTGGAGAGCGCCTTCACCGATCGGCTCAGGACGCTGCCGGAGGTCACCCGCGGCCTGCTCCGGATCGCCGCCCTCGATGACGCCTCCTCACTTCCGGAGCTCTACAGCGCGACCCGGGTGTTCACGGGCTCGCCCGTCGGGGCGGCGGACCTGGAGCCGGCCGTCCGAGCCCGCCTGGTCGAAGTCGTCGCGCCCGAGCTCCACTTCGGCCATCCGCTGATGCGGTCGGCGATCCAGCAGGCGATGCCGGCCGATGTCCGGCACGCCGCGCACGCCGCGCTCGCCTCGGTACTCGACGGCCAACCGGACCGGCAGGTTCGGCACCGCGCCGCCGCGACCGGGACCCCCGACGAATCCATCGCCGCCGCCCTGCACGACGCGGCGCGACGGGCGGCCCGGCGCGGCGGCATCGCCGCGGCCGTCACCGCACTGGAACAGGCCGCCGCGCTCAGCGAGGACGCCGGCCAGCGTGCCGAACGCCTGCTGCTGGCAGCCGATTTCGCCGCCGAACTCGGCCGGCCGGAGAGCGTGACCAGACTGCTGGAGCGGGCCCTGACCGGGCCGTTGTCCCGGCAGCAGCACGCCAGGGTGGTGTGGCTGCGCGGCGGACACGACGAAGGGCTGCACAGCCACTCCTCCGGCGCCCTCTCGCTCACCGCCCTGGCGGAGGAGATCGCCACCGAGGATCCGGGGCTCGCGCTGCGGATCCTGTGGAGCGCGGCCCAGCTCTGCTTCTGGTCCGACCCGGGCCCCGAGGCCCGCCGCGAGATCCTGGCGGCCGTGGAGCACATGGTGGCGGACGAACTCGATCCGTGGCGGCTGGCCATCTGCGCCTACGTCGCGCCGGTCGAACGCGGCGGGTACGTCCTGGCCCGGGCCCGGGACGTCGTCCTGCCCGAGGGCGACGACGGGCGCGCCTACCGGATGCTGAGCACGGCGGCCCTGCTCGCCGGCGGCTTCGGCCTGGCCCGGGCCTTCTCCGAGGCCGGCGGCGCGGGGCTGCGCGCCCAGGGGCGCCTGGGGCTGCTGGCCCGCACGGTCGGCGCGGACGCCTGGAGCGCCCTGGTCGTCGGCGACCTCGGCGCCGCGATCGCGGCGACCGAGGAGTCCCGGCGGCTGGCGCGCGAGACCAGCCAGACCATGATGTACGCCCTGATGACGGCCACCGCCGCCAAGCTCGCGGCACTGCGCGGCGAGGAGGACGACGCCCTGCTGCTCGCCGAGACGGCCGAGGAGATCGGCCTGCCCGTCGGCGCGCGCCCGGTGCTGGCGACCGCGGCCATGGCGCGCGGTCTGGCCGCCCTGGGCCAGGGCCGGTTCGGGGAGGCGTACGGCCACTTCCGGCGACTGCACGATCCGGCGGATCCGGCGTTCCAGGTCGCGCTGCGGCTGACCACGCTCGGCGACCTGGTCGACGCCGCGACGCACTGCGGACGCACGGAGGCGGTGCTGCCGGTGGTGGCGGAGCTGGAGGCGGTGGCCGAACTGACGCCGGCCCCGGCCCTGCACGCCGACCTGCGCCTGGCCCGGGCGCTGGTCGCGGCCGACGGCGACGCCGAGCCGCTCTTCGAGGCCGCGCTGAGCGCCGACCTCAGCGCGCTGCCGCTGGTCCGGGCCCGTACGCACCTGGCCTTCGGCGAGTGGCTGCGGCGCCGCCGCCGCAGCGTCGAGTCCCGGGAGCACCTGCGCACCGCCCGCGACATGTTCGACGCACTCGGTGCCATTCCCTGGGGGGAAAAGGCCCGCCGGGAGCTGCGGGCGGCCGGTGGGACCAGCCGCGGCCGGGCTCCGGACGTGCGCGACCAGCTGACCCCGCACGAGCTGCAGATCGTCCGGTTGGCCGCCGACGGCCTGACCAACCGCGAGATCGGCGAGCGGCTCTACCTGTCGCACCGGACGGTCAGCTCGCACCTGTACCGGATCTTCCCCAAGCTCGGCGTCGTCTCACGCGCCGAGCTGCGCGCGATGGCCGGAGTCCTGCGACGATCCACCGTCATGTGACGCTCGATCAGCCCGTCGTCGTGCTCCTAGCGTTTCCCCGGAGAGTTTCGAGGTCAAGGGGGGGGTTCCATGGTGTGGCTC
>NZ_JAFLNG010000557.1 GCF_017427025.1 Streptomyces sp. FH025 | reverse complement strand
GGCGCGGGGTGGCGGGTCCCCTCGCGGTTGTCAGCCGAGCTCGGCGGCCGTCTCCACGACCACGCCGTAGAGGTCCCCGATCGTCGCGAGCGCGCCGCGGTGGACCTGGGCGGCGGTGAGGTCCGACGCGCCGGACTGCAACGGGCGGGTGGCGCAGGCCTCGGCGACGACGGTGGGGCGGTTGCCGCGCAGGAAGGCGCCGGCGGTGGTGAAGGTGACGCACATGTGGGTCATGAACCCGGCGATGACGACGTCCTGGCGGCCGGCCGCGTCGACCAGCTCGCCCAGGTTGGTGCCGACGAAGGAGTCCGGGGCCTGCTTGACCACCACCTGCTCGCCCTCCGCCGGGGCCACGCTCGGGTGGATCTGCCCGATCTCGGCGCGGATGTCGTACGGCGTGCCCTCACCCGTGTCGTGGATGACGTGGATGACGGTGGCCCCGGCCGTCCGGGCGCGGTCGAGCAGGTCGGCCGCCGCGTCGAGGGCCGGCTCCCAGCCGGTCAGCTCCATCACGCCACGGGTGTAGGTGTTCTGGTAGTCGACCAGGATCAGCGTGGCCGCGCCGAGTTCGGCGGGCTGCTCGTCAAGGCCGGTGACGGCACGCAGGGTGGTGGTGGGCATGGCTCTACCGCCTTCGTCGGGTCGGAGGTTGGTGCAGGTGGGGCTGGTGCGGGTGGGTGGTGATCCGCGCAGGTCACAGGTGGTGCGGCCCGCACCGATTACGCTACGGTCGGCTCCGCATGGCGGCAATGCCGTCCAACACGCAGATTCCGACATCGCCCGGAAACCGAGGGGAACGCGTTCGTGGAACCGGTCCAGCGTCCGATCGTCGTCGTCCTGTTCGAGGGCGTCGACCTGCTCGACGTCACCGGACCGCCGGAGGTGTTCTCACTGGTCCGGCGGGAGGGCGGCGACGCGGCCGGCTACCGGGTGGCGCTGGCCGCCGCGAGCATGGAGCCCGTCACCACCGCCGCGGGCGTGCGGATCCTGCCCGACCTGACCTTCGAGCAGGCCGCCGAGGGCGCCATCGACACCCTGCTGGTGCCCGGCTCGGTCGAGATCGACGACGACCGCCGCGTCCGGGCGGTCGCCGACCCGGCCGTGGTCGAGCACGTCCGCCGGCTGGCCGCTCGCTCGCGCCGGGTCGCCTCCGTCTGCGTGGGCGCGCACCTGCTGGCCGCCGCCGGGCTGCTGGACGGCAAGCGGGCCACCACGCACTGGTCGACCGCCGCCCAACTCGCCGCCGAGTACCCGGGGATAGACGTCGACGCCGACCCGATCTTCATCCGCGAGGGCGCGGTGTGGACCGGCGCGGGCATAAGCGCCTGTCTGGACCTCTCGCTCGCCCTGGTCGCCGAGGACTTCGGCGAGGAGCTCGCCCTGCGGGTCGCCCGGCAGCTGGTGATGTACCTCAAACGCCCCAGCGGCCAGAGCCAGTTCAGCGTCCCGCTGGAGCCGGTCTCCGCCACCCGGCGGATCGAGGAGCTGCGCCACCACATCCTGCGCAACCTCACCGGGAGGCTGACCGTCCCGGACCTCGCCGCCCACGCCCACGTCAGCGAACGGCAGTTGACCCGGATCTTCAAGACCGAGCTGGGCACCACCCCGAGCGCCTACATCGAGTCCGCGCGGGTCGAACTCGCCCGCCAGCGGCTGGAGTCCACCGACGACACGCTCGAACGCGTCGCCACCGCCTGCGGGTTCGGCACCACGGACACCCTGGTGCGCGCCTTCCGTCGCCGCCTGGACACCACGCCCACCGACTACCGGCAGCGCTTCCGCACCGGCCCGGCAGGGGAGTTCACGCCGCCCCTGGCAGCCGTACCGTGAACACCGTGCGGCCGGGCCGGCTCGCCGCCTCGACCGTACCGCCGTGCGCCTGGACCACGGCTTCGACGATGGCCAGGCCCAGCCCGGTGGAGCCGGTGGCACGCGAGCGGGCGCGGTCGCCCCGGACGAACCGCTCGAAGACCCGCCCCAGCAGCTCCGGCGCGATCCCGGGCCCGTCGTCGACGACGCTCAACTCGACCCGCTCCCCCGCGTGTTCGAGGCGCAGCTCGACCCCGGTGCCGGACGGGGTGTGGGTGCGGGCGTTGGCCAGCAGGTTGGCCACCACCTGACTCAGCCGGTGCTCGTCCCCGCGCACCAGCACCGGCTCCTCGGGCAGCGCCAGCCGCCAGCGGTGGTCCGGCCCGGCGGCCCGGGCGTCGGTGACGGCGTTGAGCGCGATCCGGGTGAGGTCCACCTCCTCCTCGGCCAGCGGGCGCCCGGCGTCCAGACGGGCGAGCAGCAGCAGGTCCTCCACGATCGCGCCCATCCGCACCGCCTCGGCGTCGATCCGCTCCAGCGAGTGCCGTACCGGCCCGGGCACCTCCCCGGGGTGGCGCAGCGCCAGCTCGGCGTGGCCGCGCACGGCCGCGACCGGGGTGCGCAGCTCGTGGCTGGCGTCGGCGGCGAAGGCGCGCAGCCGTTCCTCCACGGTGTGCCGGCGGGCCAGGGCGTCACCGACGTGGCCGAGCATCCGGTTGAGCGCCGCGCCGACCCGGCCCACCTCGGTGCGCGGGTCGTCGTCCGGCACCCGCTCGGCCAGCATCACGGCGCCGCTGGCCAGCGGCAGCGCGCTCACCCGCTCGGCCATCCCGACCACCCGCCGCAGCGGGCGCAGCGACCAGCCGACCCAGACCGCCCCGGCGGCGCCGGCCACGGCGACGACGACCGCGAAGACGGTCAGCTCCAGGGTCTCCAGCCGGTCCACGGTCTCCTCGGCCGGGCGCAGCGGCAGCCCGCTGACCAGCACGTCGCCGTCCCGCCCGGCCACCGCGCGGACCCGGTAGCGGCCCAGTGTCCCGCCGAGGTCGAGGCTGCGGGCGGGCCCGCCGACGGGCAGGGCGGCGAGCGCGCGCTGCCGGGCGGACGGGAAGCCCACCCGGTCGTCCTCGTCGTCGGGGCCGCTGAGGTCGTCGGCGTCCCCGTCGACCACGCCCGCGGCGGTGACCGTGCCGTCGAGCAGCCGGACGCCCAGGGTGCCGGGGGTCTGGGCCCGGGTGTCCGGGCTCGCGCCCTGGCCGGTGTGCTCCAGGCTCGCGGCGTAGCGGCCGCCGGCCTCGGTGAGCTGCTGGTCGAGCCGGCCGACCAGGAAGTGGCGCAGCGCGCCGGTGGTGGCGAAGCCGACGGCGGCGCAGGTCGCCACCAGCAGCACCAGCAGACCGGCGATCAGGCGGGCGCGCAGCGTACGGGGCAGCAACTTGCGGGGCAGCAGGGTGCGCGGCAGCAGCCTGCGGGGCAGCGGCTTGCGGGCGAGGGCCGCGGGGCTCCTCACGGCGCGGCCTTGATCAGGTAGCCCGCACCGCGCACGGTGTGGATCATCGGGCCGCGGCCCGCGTCCACCTTCTTGCGCAGGTAGCTGATGTACAGCTCCACGATGTGCGCCTGCCCGCCGAAGTCGTACGACCAGACCGCGTCCAGGATCTGCGCCTTGCTGAGCACCTGCCGGGGGTGGTGCATCAGGTGGGCGAGAAGCGCGTACTCGGTCGGGCTGAGCTCGATGACCTCGCCGCCGCGGGTCACCTCGCGGGCCCGCTCGTCCAGCACCAGGTCACCGAGGACCAGCGCGTGCGGGGGCGGTGTGCTCGGCCCGGCGGGCGGGGCGGCCCGGCGCAGCAGCCCGCGCAGCCGTACCACCACCTCGGCCAGGCTGAACGGTTTGGTGACGTAATCGTCACCGCCCGCAGCGATGCCGGCGATGCGCTCCTCGACGGCGTCCCGGGCGGTGAGGAAGAGCACCCGCACCTCGGGCTGCTCGGCGTGGATGCGGCGCAGCACCTCCAGACCGTCGAGGTCGGGCAGCATGATGTCGAGCACCACGGCGTGCGGGCGCCAGTCGGCCGCCTCCCGCACCGCCTCCAGACCGGTGGTCGCGCCGCGTGCCTGCCAGCCCTCGTAGCGGACGGCGCCGCAGACCACCTCCACCAGGTCCGGTTCGTCGTCGACGACCAGGACGCGCCACTCCGGGCGGTCGGCGGTGTCGTCCATGGGGCTCCCTCGGTTCTCGGTGCGCGGCACCCATTCTCGCCTGTCGCGATTCTGTCCCGGCGCGATGAGAAACGTCTGAGATCGTCAACGACGGTTCGTGGACCGTTGTATCCGCTCTGACCTGCCCGGACAGTGGTTTCCACGGGCGCTCGGGCGGGCCCGGTTCAGAGGTGGCTCAGAGCTTGTCGTGCGAACGTGAACCCGCCCGGGCGGCACGCGCCGCCGCCGGGAGTGAGGAGGTTCCCCCGATGACGACCGCCACCACGCCGAAGCCGCGGCGCGATCCGCCGGTGTCCGCCGGTGCGCGGCACCGGGCGGCGGCGCGCCCGCCGCTCGCCCTGCCGCCGGGCGCCGCGCTCGGACTGATCGCCGTCGGGGCACTCGGCGTGCTCGGGCTGTGGTGGATCAGCACCTCCGCCGTGGTCGGCGCGGCCGGCTGGCTGACCAACGCCGGGCGGATCACCGGCCTGCTCGCCGGGTACGCGGCGCCGGTGCTGCTCCTGCTGATGGCCCGGCTGCCCGCCGTGGAGCGCGGCGTCGGCGCCGACCGGCTGGCCCGCTGGCACGCCTTCGGCGGGCGCTGGCTGGTCGCCCTGGTCTCGGTGCACGTGCTCACCACCATCTGGGGCTACGCGCTGACCGACGGCCGGGGGCTGGTCGACGAGGGCGTGGAGATCGTCTTCCACTACCCCGAGATGCTCAAGGCCACCCTCGGCACCCTGCTGATGCTCGGCACCGGCCTGGTCTCCGCCCGGGCCGCACGACGCCGCCTCTCGTACGAGACCTGGTACTACCTGCACCTGGCGACCTACCTCGCGGTGGCGCTGGCCTTCGCCCACCAGCTGGCCACCGGCGCCGACCTCGGCGGCGGGCCCGGACAGGCCGCCTGGTACGCGCTCTACTTCGGGACGGCGGCACTGCTCGGCTGGTACCGGCTGCTACGGCCGTGGCTGCTGGACCGCCGGCACGGGCTGCGCGTGGCCGAGGTGCGGCCCGAGGGGCCCGGGGTGGTGTCGCTGTTCCTCACCGGGCGGCGGCTGGACGAGCTCCGGGCCGAGCCCGGACAGTTCTTCCGGCTCCAGTTCCAGGCGCCCGGGCTGCGCTGGGCCGCCAACCCGTACTCGCTGTCCGCGCCGCCGCACCCGGAGTTCCTCCGGTTCACGGTCAAGGACCTCGGCGGGCACAGCGCGGCGGTGGCCGGGCTGCGCCCCGGGACGCGGGTGCGGGCCGAGG
>NZ_JAFLNG010000556.1 GCF_017427025.1 Streptomyces sp. FH025 | reverse complement strand
GATGGCGCCGGCGCCGCAGCCCCGCAACGGCCTGGGCGTCGCGGCCATGGTGCTCGGGATCGTCGGCACCGTCCTGAGCCTGGTCGTCATCCTGTTCTGGCTGTCCTGGCTGCCGGCCCTGCTCGCCGTGATCTTCGGCGCCATCGGCCTGCGCCACGTGCGCAAGGGCGTGGCGACCAACCGGGCGATGGCGCTGGCGGGCGTGATCCTGGGCGTCACCGGCCTGCTGGTCTCGGTCGGCGCCGGGGTGTTCGTCGTGACGAAGGTGCAGGCGGCCCGCGAGGAGTTCAGGGCGGAGGAGGACGCCGCCCGCGCCCGCGCCGACGCCGCGAACCAGGCCGCCCAGGAGCGGGCGGCCAAGGAGCGGGAGCGGGTCGAGGCCGAGCGCAAGCGGGTCGAGGCCGAGCGGCAGAAGGCGGCCGAGGACGAGAAGGCCCGGCGCCTGACGTTCGGCCAGTCCTACACCTACGGGGACGGGCTGAAGGTCACCATGGCCCCGCCGGAGCCGTACGTCCCGGGCGACACCGTGTTCGAGATCCCCAAGGGTTCCAAGATCGTCCAGGTGAAGATCACCGTCGTCAACACCGGCTCCCAGGAGCTCTCGCTCTACGGATCGGGCTCGCCCATCGTCCGGGACGCCAAGGGCGGCCTCGTCTTCTCGCTGATCGACGGAAGCGGACGGATGAAGATCCTCGGCGGCTCGCTGTCCCCGGGCCAGGAGGCCACCGGCGTGTCCGCGTACGCCCTGCCGGCGGCCTCGGCCGACTCGTTCTCCGTCAGGTTCGACTACGGCACCGGACTGCAGCGCAAGGACGTCATCTGGAGCGGCGCCCCCAGCTGACCCGGGGCCCCGAACCCGCGTCAGCTCCTCCTGCGGCGCCTGCCCGACCACCCTGCTGTCAAAGGTGGTCGGGCAGGCGCCGCGGGCGTTCCGGCCCGGAACCGACCCGCCCGCCAAGGGCCCGCACCCCGCTATACACACCCCTGTATACATGGTGTGTATAGTTCCCGATCATGGCACTCGGACAGATGCTCCTCGGGCTGCTGGAAACCCAGCCCCGCCACGGATACGACATCAAACGCCTCTACGACGAGCACTTCGGACGCGACCGCGCCCTGGCCTACGGGCAGGTGTACGCGACACTCTCCCGGCTGCTGAAGAACGGCCTGGTCGTCGTGGAGGGCGTCGAGGCCGGCGGCGGCCCCGACCGCAAGCGGTACGCGATCACCGACGCGGGCGTCACCGACCTCGCCCACTGGCTCACCCGGCCCGAGGACCCGCAGCCGTACCTGCAGAGCACCCTCTACCACAAGGTCGTGCTCGCCATCCTGACCGGCCGCTCGGCCGCCGACGTCCTGGACGTCCAGCGGGCCGAACACCTGCGCACGATGCGCGAACTGACCCGCCGCAAACTCACCGGCGACCTCGGCGACGAACTGATCTGCGACCACGCCCTGTTCCACCTCGAAGCCGACCTGCGCTGGCTGGAACTGACCGCCGCCCGCCTCGACGACCTCACCGCCCGCCTGACGGAGACCCCGCGTTGACCACCGCCCAACCCCTGCTCCACGCCCGGGACCTGCACAAGTCCTTCGGCCTCACCCCGGCCCTCGACGGCGCCTGCCTCACCGTCGCCGCCGGCGAACTCGTCGCCGTCATGGGCCCCTCCGGCTCGGGCAAGTCCACCCTGCTGCACTGCCTCGCCGGCATCACCCGCCCCGACCGCGGCACCATCACCTACCAGGGCCGCGACCTCACCACCAGCCCCGACGCCGAACTCAGCGCCCTGCGCCGCACCGAGTTCGGCTTCCTGTTCCAGTTCGGCCAACTCGTCCCCGAACTCACCTGCCTGGAGAACGTCGCCCTGCCGCTGCGCCTGAACGGCGTGCGCCGCAAGGCCGCCGAGGCCCGAGCCGCGGAGTGGCTGGAACGCCTGGAGGTGGCCGACACCGCCGCCAAACGCCCCGGCGAGGTCTCCGGCGGCCAGGGCCAGCGGGTCGGCGCCGCCCGCGCCCTGATCACCGGCCCCAAAGCGGTCTTCGCGGACGAGCCGACCGGCGCCCTCGACTCCCTCAACGGCGAACGCGTCATGAAACTGCTGACCCGCGCCGCCCGCGAGTCCGGCGCCGCCGTCGTCCTGGTCACCCACGAGGTACGGGTCGCCGCCTACGCCGACCGCGAGATCGTCGTCCGCGACGGCCGCACCCGCGACCTGGCGGCCGTACGGTGAGCGCCACCGAACCGCGCGTGCGCTCACCGTTCCTGGACCAGCTCGCGCTCGGCGCCCGACTGGCCGTCACCAGCGGACGCGACGGCTGGGGCCGACTGCTGCTCACCGCCTTCGGCGTGGGCCTGGGCGTGGCCCTGCTGCTGTTCACCGCCTCCTTCCCCGGCATCGTGCACCACCGCGACCAGCGCCTGTACACGCAGAACGACACCTTCAAGGACGAGGACCTGCCGACCCCCGGCGAGGCGACGGTCCTCGTCGCCGCCGCCGACACCACCTTCCGCTCCATCCCCGTGCGCGGGCGCGTCGTCCAGCCCGAAGGCCCCCACGCCGCGCTCCCGCCCGGGGTGGCCGCCTACCCGGCACCCGGCGAGATGGTCGTCTCCCCGGCCCTGGCCGACCTGCTCAAGGACCCCGCCAACCAGCTGCTGCGCGAACGCCTTCCCCACCCCGTGGTCGGCACCATCGCCCCGGCCGGACTCCTCGGCCCCGGCCAGGCCGCCTACGTCCTCGGCGGCGACCACCTCTCGGTGGACACCGGCGCCCTGCGCATCACCGAGTTCGGCCACTTCTCCCCGCCCAAACCCATGGACCCCAAGCTGATCCTGCTCAACGCCGTCGGCCTGACGGTGATGCTGGCCCCGGTCGGCGTCTTCCTCGCCGCCGCCGCCCGCTTCGGCGGCGAACGGCGCGACCGCCGCCTCGCCGCACTGCGCCTGGGCGGCGCGGACCGCCGGGCGACCGCCCGCATCGCCGCGGGGGAGTCCCTGGTGGGGGCCGTACTGGGCCTGGCCGCGGGCGCCGCGCTCTTCCTGCTCGCCCGCCAACTGATCGGCCACATCTGCCTCGCCGGATTCAGCTTCTTCCCCGAGGACGTCGCCCCGCAGCCCGCCATCGCCGCCGCGATCGCCGTGGTCGTACCGCTCCTGGCCGTCGGCGTCACCCTGCTCGCGATGCGCCGGGTGGTCCTCGACCCGCTCGGCGTCGTGCGCCGCTCCGGCCCCGCACGGCGCCGCATCGGCTGGCGGCTGACGCTGCCGCTGGCCGGCCTGGCCCTGACGGTGTTCGCCCTCGCCCTGCCCGCCCAGGGCGTCCCCGGCGCCCTGCCACGCACCGCCCTCCTCAACTCGGTCCAGGACACCCGCGGTTCACTCGTCGTCTCCTTCGGCGTGCTGCTGATGCTGATCGGCCTGTGCACCCTCCTGCCCTGGCTGGTGGAGGCCGTCACCCGGCGCGCCGGCGCCGGCCCCCTGTCCTGGCAACTGGCCGTGCGCCGCCTCCAGTCGGCCCCCGGACCGGCCGCAGCCGCGGTCAGCGGCGTGGTCGTGGCCATCGCCGGGGCGATCGCCCTGCAGACGCTCTTCCTCGGCATCGGCGCCCGCTACGAGGACCTCCCCCGGCCCACGCCCACCGCCGGCCCCTACCAGCAGTCGGTCTCCTTCCCCGGCGGCGCGCCCCAGGCCGGCGCCCTCGCCGACCGCCTGGCGCACACCACCGGGATCGCGGCCACCGCCGCGTACACCGAGTTCAACCTGGAGAGCCCGACGGCCAAGCCCTGGGAACTGCCCTCGGTACGGATCGCCTCCTGCGACGTGCTGCGCGGCTTCGCCACCCTGCCCGACTGCCGGGACGGCGACGCCTTCGCCCTCCAGAGCCCGACCGCGCGCCCGGACACCGCCCCCGTGCGGCCCGGCACACCCGTCCACGCCGCCGGCTTCCGCGGCGCCGGCGAGCCGGCGTCCTTCCCGCTGCCCGCGATCACGGCCACCGTCACGGCCGTCCCGGGCGCGGACCCGGGCGGGCGCATGGGCGCCGGCCTGCTGCTCCTCACCCCCGCCGCCGTCCCGGCCGAGGCGCTGCGCGGACAGCCGGCCACCGTCCTGGTCTCGCTCGCGGACGGACTGACGGACCCGAAGGAGCGGCTGACCACCGCCGTGATGGCGATCGACCCGCAGGCCCGCGCCGAATTCCCGCTCGACCGGAACCTCGACCCGACCTACCTCGCGGTCAAGCGCCTGCTGACGGCGGGATCGGCGATCACCCTGCTGCTGGTGGCCCTCAGCCTGCTGGTCGGCCAGCTGGAACGCTTCCGCGAGCAGCGCCGCGTCCTCGGCGTGCTGGGCGCCGTCGGCACCCGCCGGCGCGTCCTGGGCCTGTCGGTGCTGTGGCAGACGCTGGTCCCGATGGCCCTGGGCCTGGCGCTGGCCTCCGTCGGCGGCCTGCTGATGGGGGCGGTGCTCCAGTACTCGGCGGGCGTGCCGACGAGCGTGGACTGGGGCTCGATGCTGGCCATGACGGCGATCGCGGCCGGCGCGGTGCTCCTGACCACCGTCCTCGGACTGCCGCAGCTCCTGCGGCTGATGCGCCCCGGCGCCCTGCGCTACGAGTAACGGCCCTCGCACGCGACGGCGCCCGGCCCGAACGAGGGCCGGGCGCCGTCCGTCAGGGCGCCGTCCGTCAGAGGGCGGGCACGATCATCGCCGTGAACGGGACGGTGGCCGCGAGGCGTTCCTCCAGCAGCTCCCGGTAGCGGTCGGACTCGTAGACGGCGCGGGCCTGTTCGGCGTCGGCGAAGCGCAGGACGACGGTGTGGGTGCCGCCGGCCGGCCGCCCGCCTTCGGACAGGTGGACGGTCCGGTCGGTGCTCGCGACCAGTTCCCCCGCATCCGGGCCCAGCAGGACGGGAGTGGCGGCCCGGCGGTAGGCGTCCAGGCGCTGAGGGTCGGTCACGTCGTAGTTCAGAATGAGCAGGGCGGGCATGGTCTCTCCTCGTCGATCCGCGCGAAGCAGGGCGGGCAGGGGCCGGGACACGCGGGATCGACGCGGCGTCCGGGCGGCCGCCACGGACGGCGACGGATCACCGCCGGGGACCGTGATCCAGTATCCGCGCCCGCCCGACCGCGCGGAGCACGGGGTCGGGGAAGGCCGTCCGGCCGCCCCGGCGACGTTCCCCGTCCCCGTCCCCGGCGCGGGTCAGCCGGCGGGCGGGGCGCCGAGGGCGAGGGTGAAGCTGAAGCGGTCGCCGCGGTAGAGGGTGCGGACCT
>NZ_JAFLNG010000555.1 GCF_017427025.1 Streptomyces sp. FH025 | reverse complement strand
AAATACGGCCCGACCCGCTCCTTCGGGGCGCAGCAGCGCGTCGATCCGCGCGGCCACCGACAGCAGGTCCCGGTCGGCCGTCCGCCGTCCGACGAGCTGGACGCCGACGGGAGCGGACCCGGTGACCGGGAGGGGGATCGTCAGCGACGGCAGGCCCGCGGTGGCCGCCGGGGAGGTGTTGCGGATCAGGGTGGGGAGCGTGGGTACGTCCCGGCCGTTGAGGGGGAGGAACTCCTCGTGCCGGTGCAGCGGCCGGGCGCACAGCGGGACGGTCGGGCTCAGGATCGCGTCCAGGCCGTTCGCGGCGAACAGGTCGTCGTAGGCGGCCCGCATCGCCTGGCGCTCCGCGAGTGCCCCGCGCAGGGCGGCGGGCCCCGGGTACCCCGGGCCGGTGGGCAGCGCGGTGGCCTTGAGCAGCTCCGCGATGACCGGGTCGCCGGCCCGGTCGAGGACTTCGGCGGGGGTGAGCCCGGTGTGGTGCTCGTCGAGGTAGCGGCCGAGGCCGGTGGCGAACTCGCCGAAGAGGATCGGGAATCCGATCCGGGAGTCGTACTCGACCAGGTGCGCCGTGTCCACCGGGACCCACTCCGTCCACGCCCCGGTGAGGCGGCCGAGGGCCTCCTCCCAGGCGGTTCGGACCGGGCTCTCCAGGTCCTCGGTGAACACGTGCCTCGGCAGGCCCAGCCGCAGCGGGCGCTCCGGGCCCCGGGCGGCACCGGTCTCTCCGGTCTCCCCGGTGACGAGGGTGTCCAGCGCCGTGAGACGGTCCAGGGTGCGCGCCATCAGTCCCGGGGTGTCCCGGGTGACGGACAGCGGCGTAACGCCTGCCGCCGGGTAGCGCCCGGCGCTGGGGCGCAGGCCGTAGATCCCGTTGAGCGCGGCGGGAACGGTGACGGAACCACCGGTGTCGGTGCCGAGCCCGGCCTCGGTGACGCCCGCCGCCACGGCGGCGGCCGTGCCGCCGCTGCTGCCGCCCGCGAACAGGGCCGGATCGGTGGCGTTGCCGACGGCGCCGAAGGTGCGGTTGCACGAGGTGGCGCCCATGGAGAGCTCGTGCATGTTCGTCTTCCCCAGGACGATCGCTCCCGAGGAACGCAGCGCCCCGACGACGGGCGCGTCGGCACCGGGGACGAAGGCGGCGAGCGCGGGGGTGCCTGCGCTGTTGGGCAGGCCCGCGACGTGGATATTGTCCTTGACGACCAGGCACCAGGCCGCCTCGCCGCCCCGGGCGTCCCGACGGGCCGCCTCCGCCAGTGCCCCCTCGGCGTCGAGCGTGATGAACGCGTTGAGGTGCTCGACGGCGGCGGCCCGCTCCAGCGCGGCCGACACGTCCTCGTACGCGCGGCCCCGGCCCTCGGTTCGCGACTCTTCCATGGGAGCGCATCCTTCTCGCCCGGCCCTCGCCCGTGCAACCGAGAAAGGTGCGTGCCGGTGACGGTGTGCCGGTCAGCGGACCTTCTCCGGGGTGCCGGTCTCCGCGGAGCGTTCGATGGCCGCGAGCACCCGGTGGTGGGCCGCGGCGGTGTGGAAGTCGGGGTGGGGCGGGCGCCCTTCGGCGATCGATCGGGCGATCTCCTGGTAGACGGCCGCGACGTTGGCGACCGGTCCGGCGGCCGGGTCGAAGGGGGCGGTCCGGTGGCCGTCGGGCACCGTCACCCGCTCGCCGTCGACCCGGATGTCCCAGTCGGTCCAGTGCATGTACGCGCCCGGCCGGGCGGGGTTCACCGTCAAAGTGCCGTCGGTGCCGGTGAACTTGACGAGGAATCCGTCCGGGCTCCCGCTGCCGCCGTGCACGGCGACGGACGCGGTGGCGCCGCTGTCCAGGATGCCGTGGAGCAGCACCTGCGCGGGGACGCCGTTGGGCACCGTCCGGCCGGTTCCCGCGACTTCGACGTGGTCGTGCGGGCGGGGCAGCCGCGCGGAGACCTCGACCAGCCTGCCCGCCATCCGGTCCAGGGTGGCCAGGAAGTGGCCGGCCATGATGGTCAGGAGCGAGGTGCCGGCGGCGGGGTCGGTGGACCACGCCAGTTCGGGCGCGATGCGGGCGCCGCCCAGCGGGTCGCCCGCGGCGACCAGTGCGGCCGATTCGAGCCGGCCGATCGCTCCTGCGGCGAGCAGCTCGGCCACGTACCGGGCGTCCGGGGAGTGGTGGCCCTGGAGGTTGACGGCGTGCGCGACGCCGGCGGCCTCGGCGGCCCGGGCGAGGTCCTCCGCCTCGGCGACGTCCACGCCCAGCGGCCACTCGGAGAGCACGTGTTTGCCCTCGGCCAGCGCGGCCCTGATCGCCTTGGCGTGCCCGGGCGCCTTGACCGACACCACGACCAGGTCCACGTCGGGGTGCGCGGCGAGCGTCCGGGCGTCGGCGAAGGCGAGCGGTACGCCGTGGGCGGCCGCCGCCCTGTCGGCGCTGGCCTGGTTGGTCGTCGCGACCGCGGTCACCTCGAACCCGGCGAGTCCGGCGAGTGCGGGCAGGTGCGACGCTTCGGCCCAGCCGCCGGCTCCGACGATCCCGACCCTGATCATGTGCCCTCCCTGGTTTTGTACCGGTCGATACGAAACTAGAGGGGTGAGGACGGGAGTTCAAGGGGTAACGTACCGATAGGTAAAAAACCTGAGGAGGTACGGCATGCCAGGCGGTCGCCCACGCGCCTTCGATCCGGAGGCCGCGCTCGACCGGGCCCTCGACGTGTTCTGGCGGCAGGGCTACGAGGGGACGTCCCTGTCGGATCTGACCGCGGCCATGAGCATCAACAGGCCCAGCCTGTACGCGGCCTTCGGCAACAAGGAGCAGCTGTTCCGCAAGGTGCTCGACCGCTACTTCACCAGCCCTGGAGCCTTCGCCGCCGAGGCGCTAGAGGCGCCCACCGCACGGGCCGTCGTCGAGCGACTGGTCCTCGGGGCCGTCGAGTTGACCGCCGCCCCGGACGCGCCCCGCGGCTGCCTGAGCGTGAACAGCGTCCACGCCTGCGGCCCGGAGTCCGACCCGATCCGCCAGGAGGTGATCGCGCGGCGGATGGCCGGCGAGGCCGCGCTTCGCCGGCGCTTCGAGCAGGCGACGGACCTGCCCGCGGACTGCGATCCGGGCGTCCTCGCCCAACTGGTGCACACCCTCACCGACGGCATCGCCGTCCAGGCCGCCAGCGGCCACACCCGCGACCAGCTGCACCGGGTGGCCACCCTGGCACTGCGCACGCTGTTTCCACCGACGGGCGCCGGTGATGCGTCATGAGGGGCTGAGGGAGCGTTCCGCTTCGGGCCGCGCCGTCCGGTCGCGGCGGGGAAGCAGCAGCGGGGTGGCCAGGATGAGCAGTCCCGCGACCGCGAGGGCGGTGCGGGGGCCGGTGGCGGCGGCGAGCAGCCCGCCCAGTGCGGTGAGGACGGCGATGGACGCCTGCTGGCCGATCGACCAGGCCGTCAGGGTGCGGGCGACGAGGTGGTGGGGTGTGCGTTCGAGCCGGTAGGTGGCGAGCACCGGGGTGTACAGGCTCATGTTGACGATGATCGCCAGCTCGACGGCCATCACCGTGACGAGACCGAGGACGCCGGGGCGGACGAAGGCCAGGCCGATCAGCCAGACGGCGCGCAGGGTGCCGACGACCCGGAAGACCCGCTGTCGGCCGTCGCGGGCAACGACCCGCGGGGCGAGCCGTGAGCCGATGAGCCCGCCCAGGCAGGGGGCGGCGAAGGCGAGGCCGTACTGCCACGGCGGGAACTCCAGGCGGCGGAGCATGAGCACGGCCAGGACCGGCTCGGTGGCCATGATCAGGCCGGAGACGAGCATGTTGTTGAAGTAGAGCGCGCGCAGAGCGGGATCGCCCAGGATGTGCCGCCAGCCGTCCAGCAGCGCGCCCGCCCGGAGCGGGCTCGTGCCGGTCGGCCGCGGCGCCTCCTCCCGGCCGCGGATCGCGGTGATGCCGAGCGCGGAGAGCAGGTAGCTGAGCGCGTCGGCCACCACGGTCGTGACCGGCCCGAACAGGCCGATCGCCGCCCCGCCCAGCGGGGGCCCGATCGCGATGGAGCTCCAGTTCGTGGACTCGAACCGCGCGTTGGCCACGAGCAGGTCGTCGGGGCGGACGAGGGCCTTGAGGTAGGCGCCACTGGCCGCGCCGAACGCGATCCTGGCGGCGGCCACCACGGCCGAGACCAGGAGCAGTTGGACGAAGCCGAGCCGGCCGAGGGCGTAGGCGAGCGGGATCGTCGCCATGGCCGCGAAGCGGGCCAGGTCCATGGCGATCATGACCGGGCGCTTGCGCCGGAACTCCACCCACGGCGCGAGCGGCACCGCGATCAGCGCGCCCACCGCGGGCCCCACCGCGGACAGCGCGGACACCTCGGCGGGGCCGGCGTGCAGCACCAGCACGGCGATCAGCGGCAACGCCCCGAACCCCAGCCCGGACCCGTACGCGCTGACCGCGTACGCCGCCCACAGCCAGCCGAACTTCCGGCCCAGCGCTCTCCTGCCCACCGTGCTCCCCCGATGCCTCGAACAAACCGACGTTGACCGGAGAGAGCCAAGCGGGCGGCAGGGCAGCAGGTCAAACAACCGTCCCGCCGAGCATCCACAACCATGGGTTGTTCACTAGGGTGGGTCGGCATGGATCTCGAAGCCGTACGCACCTTCGTCGCGATCGTGGAAGCGGGCCAGTTCCAGAAGGCCGCCACCGACCTGTCGATCACCCAGCAGGCCGTCTCCAAGCGCGTCGCCGCACTGGAGCGCGACCTCGGCGTGCGGCTGTTCACCCGCACCCCGCGCGGCGCCGAACTCACCATCGACGGGCAGGCGTTCCTGCCCCACGCGCGCGAACTGCTGAACGTCGCCGAGCGCGCGGTCTCGTCCGTGCGCACCGGCCGCCGCCCGCTGCGCGTCGACGTCATCAACTCGCGCGGCGCGGCGTCGGGCCTGATGCGCGGATTCCACCGCGCACACCCGGAGGTCGACCTCGACGTGGTGATGCTGTTCGAGATCGAGGCGGCCGTCGCCGCCATCCGGTCCGGCGCGGTCGATGCGTCCTTCCGCGCCGTCGCCGCGCCCGGCCGGCCCCTTCCCGAGGACATCGCGTCCGTCCGGGTGATCGACGAACCGCTCCAGCTCCTCACCGGCCCCGCCCACGCGCTGGCGGGCGCCAGGTCGGTGACCCTCGCCGAGCTGGTCGGCCACCGGATCTGGATGCCCGGCATCGTCCCCGGTACCGAGTGGGGCGCCTACTACGACGACCTCGTCGCCGAGTTCGGCCTCACCATCGAGGCTACCGGCCCCAACTTCGGCTCCGACGCGC
>NZ_JAFLNG010000554.1 GCF_017427025.1 Streptomyces sp. FH025 | reverse complement strand
GTGACCAGCCGCAACGCCCTGCCCGGCCTGGAGTCGGTGCACCGGCAGCGGCTGGGCGTGCTCTCCCCGGCCGAGGCGTCCGGTCTGCTGGCCCGGATCGCCGGGCCCGAGCGGATCGCCGCCGCGCCCGACGCCACCGCCGAACTGGCCCGGCTCTGCGGCTACCTGCCGCTCGCGCTGCGGATCGCCGGGCAGCGGCTGGTGGCCCGCCCGCAGCAGCCGGTGGCCCAGCTGGCGCGCCAGCTCGCCGCCGAGGAGAACCGCCTCGACCTGCTGGAGACCGGCGACCTGGCGGTGCGTCCGGCCTTCGAGCTGTCCTACCGCAAGCTGCCCGCCGAGTCCCGACTGGTGCTGCGCCGCTGCGCGTTGACCGTCGGGCCGGACTTCACGGCCGCCGTCCTGGCCGCCTACGCGGGCCTCGCCCCGGCGCGCGCCGAACTCGTCCTGGAGCAGCTCGTCGACGCCGGGCTGGTGCAGCCCGACACCACGGAGCGCTACCGCCTGCACGACCTGGTGCGGCTGTACGCGGGCGAGCGGCTGGCCGCCGACGAGACGCCCGAGGAGGTCGCCGACGCCCGTACCCGGGCCGGTCGCCGGCTGCTGGCCCAGGCGGCGGAGCACGGGCTGCGCTTCGACCCGGACCACACCGCGCACGAGGAGGCCGCGAACCCCTCCGGCCCGCCGCCGGTGCCGCTCACCGAGGCGGCCCGCTGGCTGGAGGACGAGTACCCGGAGTGGCTGGCGGCGCTGTACGAGGCGCAGCGGACGGGCCGCCACCGGGAGGTGATCGACACCGCCGAGGCCATGCACTGGTTCTCCGACCGGCTGCTGAGCTGGGACATCTGGGGCGAGGTGTTCCGGCTCTCGGCGGACTCCGCCCGGGCCCTCGGCGACCGGCAGGCCGAGGCGGTGCACGTGAACTACCTGGCCTGGACGTACGTCACCTGTCTGCACCGCTACCAGCGCGGCATCGAACTGGCCGGTGAGGGGCTGGAGTTGGCCCGTTCCCTGGGCGACGACCTGCAGCAGGGCTGGGCGCTGACCTACCTCGGCTCCGGCCTGCGGCAGTTGCAGCGGCAGCGGGAGGCGATCGAGAGCTACCAGCGGGCCGCGGAGGCCTTCGGGGCCGTCGACAGCCGCTCGGCGCTGATCGGCCGGCTGGTGACCCTGCGCGGCGCGGCGACCTGCCTGCGCAACCTCGGCCGGGCCGAGGAGGCGGTGGAGTCCCGCCGCCGGGCGCTGGCGGGCGCGCTGGAGCTGGTGGAGCGGTGGTCCTCGCCGCTGATGCACCTGATGGCGGCCATGACCGCGCACGAACTCGGGCAGGACCGCGCCGCGTTGAAGCGCTGGCCGGCCGCCGAGAAGGCCTACCGGCAGGCGCTCGCCCACTTCGAGGCGATCGGGCGGCCGGACAGCATGACCAAGACGCTGACCGAGCTCGGCACCGCGCTGATCGAGCAGGGCCGGGCGGACGAGGCCCGGGAGATCCTCACCGAGGCCCTCACCGACCTGAGCGCGGACGGCTCCCGGCCGGGCGGCCGGCACGGCCGGATCGCGCCGTAGCGGCGCGGCCCGGCCGTGCCCGTCCCGGGGTCGGATGTCAGATCCGGGTATCGTCCACGACGGGCAGCTCCCGGGCGTCCTGGCTCCGGGCGTCCTGGCTCCGAGCGTCCTGGCTGCGGGCGTCCTGGACGGAGAACGAGGTGCGCGGCGCGGTGGCCGGCGCCTTCCCGCAGAAGGCCGGCTCCAGGACGTTCATCAGCCCCTGGGTCACCGAGCCGTTGTTGGAGGCGTTGGCGAAGGTGACCACCGAGCGGCGCCCGTCCGGGGTGGTGAAGGACTGGGTGTTGAAGCCCTGGACGATGCCGCCGTGGCCGTACACGTCCCCGCAGGAGAGCGAGATGCGGCGCAGACCCAGCCCGTAGGCGACCTTGGTGGTCGGGGTGGGAAGCGCGGCCTCCATCTGCCGGAGCGAGTCGTCCTTGACCAGCCCGCCGGAGCTTCCGGCCGCCAGCGCGGTGAGGAAGCGGTCGAGGTCGTCGGCGGAGGAGATGACGGCGCCGGCGGCCCACACCCAGGAGCCGGTCTGCTCGGTGGAGTTCAGCAGCGGCTTGCTGCGGTCGTCGTTGGTCAGGTAGCCGGTGACGTGCGGGCCCTGGATCCGCTGGTCGGGGACGACGAAGGAGGTGTCGTTGAGGCCCAGCGGCGTGAGGATCCGCTCGCGCAGCACGTCCGGGAACGCGCGGCCGGTGAGGTTCTCGACCGCCAGGCCCAGCAGCACGAAGTCGGTGTTGGAGTAGGAGTAGCTGGTGCCGGGGGTGTACTGCACGCCGTGCCGGACCGACATCGCGACCAGGTCCCGGGGCGCGTACACGTTGGTGCGGATGCGGGCCTCGAAGGCGGCCGTGGTCTCCTCGCCCGGCTGCTCCAGCAGGTCGTTGGTGTGGTCGTAGATGCCCGCGCGGTGCTCCATGACCTGACGGCCGGTCATGGTCCAACCGGTCGGGAGGGTGCCGGCCGGGAGGTAGTCGCGCAGCGGCTTGTCGAGGTCGATGAGGCCCTGCTCCGCCAGCTGCATCACGAGAACGGCGGTGAACATCTTGCTGTTGCTGCCGACCCGGAACCTCCACGAGGAGTTCATCGGGGTCCCGTTCAGGTCGGCCAGGCCGAGGGCCACCGACCGGGTCCGGGGGTCGACGCCGTGGTCCCGGATCACCGCGAAGGCGCCCGGGGCGCCCGCGTCCCTGGTGGCCTGGAGGGCGGCCTCCACGGCGGTGGTGTCCGGGACGGGCAGGGCGGCGGTGGCGCTCGTCCCGGCGGCGAGGGCGGGAACGGCGCCGGTGGCCGCCAGGACGGCAGCGGCGGCGGCCACCGCGAGCGGGCGCAGAAGGCTGGTCTTCGCCATGTTCCTCGGTTCTCCCGTGAGTCTCTCGTGAGCTGACGCGGCGTCGGGCCGTGTCGATCGAAGATCACTATCACTGGTCCGCAGGGCCGTTGGCAACGTGAACGGAATCGCCCGCATCGTCCGTTGTCGGCCCGGTTTGCCGGGCGCACCGTTCGTTTTCCGGCCCGGGGGCAAGGTTTTACCTGCTGTCGTCTACCCGCGTTGACTGCCGCGCCCGCATGCTGTTCGGGCGCTTCGTCCGCCGTCCGGCGCGACGCGCGGACTTCCCCCTCACCGACCATGGAGTCCCCCCATGCCCCTGGCCACCTTCGCGCGCCGGGCCGGTGCGCTGCTGCTCGCCGGCGCCGGTCTGATATCCGCCACCGGCACCGCCCAGGCCGCCACCGCCACCGGCACCGCCCAGGCCGCCACCGCCGCCACGTACACCGCGGTGGTCTTCCCCGACCAGGACCACACGGTGGTCTACAACCTGATCAACTCCGCGACCAGGACCGTCGACGTCACCATGTACGAGCTGCGCGACACCACGGCGGTCAACGCCCTGATCGCCCGCCAGAAGGCCGGCGTCAAGGTCCGGGTGATCCTGGACGGCCAGCACACCTCGGTCAACGGCACCGCGTACAGCGCGCTGAAGGCGGCCGGCGTCGGGGTGACGTACTCCTCCTCGGCGTTCGTCTACACCCACCAGAAGACGGTCACGGTGGACGGCGCCACGTCGCTGATCATGACCGGCAACCTGGACAGCGTGTACTACGCGAACGACCGCGACTACGGCGTCGTCGACACCGACGCCAACGACGTCGCCGCGATCGAGCAGGTCTTCGCCGCCGACTACGCCAAGACCTCCGTCACGCCCTCCGACGGCGACAACCTGGTCTGGTCGCCCACCGACTCGCAGACCCGGCTGCTGAACCTGATCAACGGCGCCCGATCCTCGCTGGACGTCGAGCAATTGGAGTTCGGAGACCAGGCCCTGGTGGACGCGATCACCGCCGCCGCCAACCGGGGCGTCACCGTGCGCGTCGTCGGCATGAACCCGAGCTCCTACGGCAGCTACTTCGACCAGGTGACGGCGGCCGGAGCCAAGGTCGTCACCTACTCCTCGACCACCGGCCTGTACATCCACGCCAAGGCCATCGTCGCCGACTACGGCACGGCCTCGGCCAAGGTGTTCGCCGGCTCGGAGAACTTCTCCGACAACTCGCTGAACAACAACCGCGAGCTGGGCCTGATCGTCTCCGACTCCGGGGTGCTCAACACCATCGAGTCGACCTTCGCCACCGACTTCGCCAACGGCACCGCGTACTAGGTCCAGGTCGGCGCAGGTACGAGACAGTCCGCCACCTCCCGTTCGGGCGGCCCCGCGGGGCCGCCCTCCACCCGAGGAATTGTCATGACTCCGTCCGTGAAGCCCGAGAACGACCCTCGCCGTACCCGTCCCCGCTCCCGCCGGACCGCGACCGCGATCGGCTCGGCCGTCGCCCTGATCGCCGCCTCCGCCGGGCTCTGGGCCGCGACCGCCTCCACCGCCCAGGCGGCCGGGCTGCCCACGCCCGACCACATCGTCGTCGTGGTGATGGAGAACCACGCCTACACCCAGGTCATCGGCAGCGGCAGCGCCCCCTACCTCAACAACACGCTGAAGGCGGGCGGGGCCAACCTCACCCAGTCCTACGGCATCACCCACCCCAGCGAGCCGAACTACTACGCCCTGTTCTCCGGCTCCACCCAGGGCACCGTCGACGACAGCTGCGTGACGGTCGGCGGGTTCAAGACGCCGAACCTGGCCTCCGAGGTGGCCGCCGCCGGGAAGACCTGGGCCAGCTACAACGAGTCCCTGCCCAGCCAGGGCAGCACGACGTGCAGCAGCGGCAAGTACGCGCAGAAGCACAACCCCTGGTTCGGCTTCGGCAACGTCCCGCTGAACACCGCCATGACCTTCGCCCAGTTCCCGACCGACTACACGACCCTGCCGAACGTCTCCTTCGTGGTGCCGAACCTGTGCAGCGACATGCACGACTGCTCGGTCAGCACCGGGGACACCTGGATCAAGAACAACCTGGGCGCGTACGCCACGTGGGCGCAGAGCCACAACAGCCTCCTGCTCGTCACCTTCGACGAGGACAACAGCCTGTCCGGCAACCGGATCCCGACCCTCGTCTACGGCGCGCACGTCGCCCCGGGCAGCAGCTCGGGCGCCACCTACAACCACTACGACGTGCTGCGCACCCTGGAGGACCTCGCCGGGGTGAGCACCCACGCGGGCAACGCCGCGAACGGCACGGACATCAGCGGCATCTGGAACTGACGCCCGGTCGCCGGGAGTCGGGCCGGTGGCCGCTGTCCGAGGCGGCCGCCGGTCCGGGCCGTGCGGCGTCCGCG
>NZ_JAFLNG010000553.1 GCF_017427025.1 Streptomyces sp. FH025 | reverse complement strand
GGGCGTCCGGCCAGCAGTTCGGCCGGGACGGCGCCCCAGCGCTGCTCGTACCGCTGCTCCGCGCAGACCCGGGCCAGGCCGGTTCCGTACAGCGGGTTGAGCCCGGCGGCCGGTCCGAGCAGGAAGATCAGGGTGTTGGCCGCGATCAGGGCGTAGGTGACCGCCGGGGCGGGCGACGCCGGGCGGCCGTCCCGCGCGTCGGTGTGGTCGGGGGCCGTGAGCGCCATGCGGCCAAGCATCCCTCCGGCCGCCGCAGGTGACACCGCGGTTTACGGCAGGTGGACTAGCCCGCGTTCCGAGGTGACCGGTGGTCGTGGCGGTTGCCCCAGGCAATAGGCTTGGGGCGGGCAATCCCGCCTCCCGCCGCCGACGCCGGGGCTCCGGGGGGAGCGCCTAGCCCACCAAGGGACCAGCCGAGAGGACCCCCGATGACCGTCCCCGCTCTGACCGCCGAGACGCGCTGGCGCTGCACGCTGTGCGGCAACCTCACCCGCTTCGACGTGACCCGCACGGCTCGGGTGACCGAGTTCCTGCACTTCGATCTGGCCGGCGAGTCCAAGATCGAGGAGACCGAGGTGCTGAGCGAGACGATCGAGTCGGTGCGCTGCCGCTGGTGCAACGCGGTCGACCAGGTCGAGCTGGTGGCCCGCCCGGGCGCCGAGGGCGCGGAGGCCCCCGCCGAGCAGGGCTGACCCCCTTCCCGGTGCGGTGGGCGGAGCGCGGCGCGCCCGTCCACCGCACGGGACAATACAGACAAGACGCACGGAGCGTGACGACAGAGGCGGCCATCGCCGCCAACCGCTGGACCAGGATCGGAGCCGAGGACGTGGTGGACGCAGCGAGGGAGCCCGCCGAAGCGCAGGGGCTTCAGCCCGCTGCGCCGGACGCGGAGCTCGTCCCGTCCGAGGCCGACTCGTCCGAGGCGGCCCCCGCCGGGGCGGCCCCGGAGCGCGCGGCCGAGAAGCTCGACCGGCCGCTGCCCGAGGGGGTGCGCCGGCGCGTGGTCGGCCTGGCCTCGGACGCGCTGGGCGGACTGCCGACCGCGGAGCTGCCGCAGAGCCTGCGTCAGTACGTCAAGTTCACCCCCGCTCGACGGGCCAAGTACGCGGCCACCGCGCTGGCGGCGGCGCTGGAGTCGGAGCCGGCCTTCCGGGCGCGGATAGCGGAGCGGCTGCGACTGGGCCAGCCGGACCTGGTGAAGGCGCTGGAGTCGGGCACCGTCCCGAGTGCCGCCGATCCGATGGACGTCGCGGCCGCCGCCTACCTGGTGCGCTCGGCCGGCTGGAGCCGGCTGGTCACCGAGGCCGGGGAGGAGGCCGAGCGGGCCGGCGCCGAGGACGCGGCCGCGGAGGCCGCCCGGCTGGTGGAGAAGTTGCAGGCCGAGCTGGCCGAGGTACGGGCCGCCGCGCGCGCGGACCTGGACCGGCAGCGGGCCGAGTTCGAGGGCGTCCGGCGGGAGGCCGACTCGCTGCGCAAGAAGGTGCGCTCGCTGGAGAGCGACACCCGGCGGGCACAGGCCGAGACCCGGCGGCTGGCCGGGGAACTGGAGTCGGCGAAGGCGCAGGCCGCCGCCGAGCGCAGCGCGGGCGAGGGCGAGGCGCGGCGGCTGCGGCACCGGGTGTCCGAGCTGGAGAACGCCGCCGAGCAGGGCCGGCGCTCGGCCCGTGAGGGGCGCAGCGTCGAGGACATGCGGCTGCGGCTGCTGCTGGACACCGTGCTCCAGTCGGCGCAGGGACTGCAGCGGGAGCTGGCGCTGCCGGTCTCCCAGATCCGCCCGGCGGACCTGGTGGAGGCGGTGGTGCCGGGGGCGGCCTCGCCGCACGACGTGGCGCGGCGCGGGCTGGCCGAGGACGACCCGGCGCTGCTGGACCAGTTGCTGGCGATCCCGCAGGTGCACCTGGTGGTGGACGGCTACAACGTGACCAAGACCGGCTATCCGACGCTGCCGCTGGAGCAGCAGCGGATCCGGCTGCTGGGCGGGTTGGCGATGCTGGCCCAGCGCACCCAGGCGGAGGTCACCTGTGTGTTCGACGGGCAGGACCTGGACGTTCCGGTGATCATGGCGCCGCCGCGCGGGGTCCGGGTCCGGTTCAGCCGGACCGGGGAGACCGCGGACGAGCTGATCCGCCGTCTGGTGCGGGCCGAGCCGCAGGGCCGTCCGGTGGTGGTGGTGTCCACCGACCGGGAGGTCGCGGAGGGCGTGCGGAAGGCGGGCGCGCGCCCGGTGGCCTCGGTGCTGCTGCTGAACCGGCTGGCCCGGCCCTGACCTCGGGACGGGTGGCGTGACGCCCGGTCAGCGCCGGATTCGCAGGGGTGTGCGGATCCGGTGAATCCGGGGCGGGGGCCCGGGTTCACGCGTTCGAGGGAGTGGCAAAACGGATAGATCTTCACTAGGGTCTGGCGTCAAACCTATTTTCCGGAATCTCGCCTGAACAGGTGAGTCCGATGGAAGAAGGAGCCGGTCCCTTGGCCTCCCACCGCCGTCCCAAGCAGCCGAGCCGCGCGCGGGTCTCCGTGCTCACCGCTGCCGCTGCGACCGCGGTCGCCCTCTCCGCCCAGGTGGCCGCGCACGCCGCGCCGCAGCCGAACAAGGAAGACGTCAAGGCGCAGATCGACCAGCTCCAGCAGGAGCAGGAGCAGGCGGCGGAGAAGTACAACGGCGCCAAGGAGCGGGCCGACCAGCTCCGCAAGCAGTCCGACCAGTTGCAGGACCAGGTGGCCCGCAGCCAGGACCAGATGACCCAGTTGCAGGTGGGCCTGGCCGAGGTGGCGGGCGAGCAGTACCGCACCGGCGGCATCGACCCGTCCGTCCAGCTGATGCTCTCCTCCGACCCGTCCGGCTACCTGGACAAGGCCTCCAGCGCGCAGCAGGCGAGCGCCAGCCAGGCCGAGGCGCTCAAGGGGCTGCTCGACCAGCAGCGCCGACTGGACCAGGAGAAGGCCGAGGCCGCCGCGGTGCTGGCCTCGCTGGACTCCACCACCAAGGACCTGAACCAGGCCAAGACGGACGTCAACACGAAGCTGAAGGCCGCCCAGGACCTGCTGAACTCGCTCAGCGCCGCCGACCGCGCCGCGCTGAAGGCCCAGCAGCAGCAGGACGACCGCGCCTCGCGCGGCAGCGACCGGGTCGACCTCTCCAACCTGCCGCCGGCCAGCGGCTACGCGGCCGTGGCCGTGGCCAAGGCGATGAGCAAGCAGGGCTCCCCGTACGTGTGGGGTGCCACCGGGTCGAGCACCTTCGACTGCTCGGGCCTGATGGTCTGGGCGTACGGCCAGGCGGGCGTCTCGCTGCCGCGCACCTCGCAGGAGCAGGGCCACATCGGGACCGCCGTGACGCTGTCCACCGCCCAGCCGGGTGACCTGGTGATCTACGGCGGGGACATGCACCACGTCGCGATGTACATCGGCAACGGCATGGTGGTTCACGCGCCGCACACCGGTGACGTGGTGAAGGTGATGAAGGCCGACGCGATGTCGATCAACACGATCCGCCGCATCTGACGGACCGACACGCCCGAGGGGCCCCGTTCCGGTCCTGTGATCAGCGCCACCCCTGACTTCCGGGGTGGCGCTTCGGGTTTGCCCGCTTCCTGACCGGCTGATGAGAATCGATCAGCTTTGCGTGTGGCAGTGATCACCATCGGTCATTTTCACAAAGGAACATGGATAATATTCTGTCTTTTTTCTGACAAGGATTTGAACCGATCACGGTTCAGTTACTAGGGTCATGCTCCGAACCACCGCACTGTCGATCACCCAGCCCGGGTGGCGGCGGTGGTTTCCGTCGAGTTCGCGAAACAGCGGGGCAGGTCGAAGCGACTGCCGACAGGGGAGCCCAGTAGTCGGGGGCGCTGCGGAGCGGAGCCGGGGAACCACGTTCCTCCGGGGTGAATCGGCGCCAGGTCGGCCGGTGGAACGGCCGTGAGGCGTCGTAGGGCATGCTTCCGGCCCGAACCCGTCAGCTCACCCGGTAGGCGGACGTAGGAAGAAGGAGTCCGCCTTCGTGGCGTCCCATCGTCGTCCCAAGCCCGCGGGCCGCGCTCGCGTCTCGATCCTGACCGGTGTCGCCGCCGCCGCCGTCGCGCTGTCCGCGCAGACCGGCGCCCACGCCGACCCGCAGCCGACCAAGGACCAGGTCAAGGAGCAGGTCGACCAGCTCAACGAGCAGGCCGAGGTCGCGACCGAGCAGTACAACGCCGCCCAGGAGAAGCAGCAGGGCCTGGAGAAGCAGGTCGCCGGCCTGCAGGACCAGGTGGCCCGGCAGCAGGCCCAGGTGACCGACCTGCAGGGCGGGCTCGCCGAGATCGCCGGGGAGCAGTACCGCAACGGCGGCATATCGCCGACCGTCCAGCTGATGCTCTCCTCCAGCCCGGACAACTTCCTCAACCAGGCCGGTGCGCTGAACCAGGCCGGGGACACCCAGAAGAACCAGCTGAAGCAGCTCCAGGAGCAGCAGCGCAAGCTCGACCAGGACCGCACCGAGGCCCAGGGCAAGCTCGCCGAGCTGGAGTCCACCACCCAGCAGCTGAAGGCCTCCAAGGAGGCGGTCCAGGGCAAGCTGAAGGCCGCGCAGGACCTGCTCAACACCCTGACCGAGCAGGAGCGCCTGCAGCTCCAGCAGGCCGAGGCCAAGGCCGCCGCCGACGCCAAGGCCAAGGCGGACGCCGCGGCCTCCCAGGCCTCCCAGGCCTCCCAGGCTTCCCAGGGCGCCGACCGCGCCTCGCGCGACAACAGCCGCTCCGACCTCGGCGCCTCGCCGGTCAAGGTCGCCCCCGGCAGCTCGCACGGTGCCGCCGCGCTGGCCGCCGCCGCCTCCAAGATCGGCAGCCCGTACGTGTGGGGCGCCACCGGCCCGAGCTCCTTCGACTGCTCCGGCCTGATGGTCTGGGCTTACGGCCAGGTCGGCGTGTCGCTGCCGCGCACCTCGCAGGAGCAGGCCCACGCCGGCACCCGGATCGGCACCGACCTGTCCCAGGCCCAGCCCGGCGACATGCTGATCTTCTACGGCGACGCCCACCACGTCGGCATCTACGCCGGCAACGGCCAGGTGCTGCACGCGCCCAAGCCGGGCGCCTCCGTCCGCTACGAGGCGGTCACCAACATGCCGCTCACCGGCATCGTGCGGGTCTGACCCCGCCACGCGGCTTTCCAGGCCCGGCCCTCCCGTCGCGGAGGGCCGGGCCTGCGGCTTTTCCGGTGACTCGGGCAGATGTCCGATTAGGGGTCAAATATTCGGGTCGGTAGGGGTTTGGACTCACTTGCCCGGACTCGCTAACGTCTGCCACCGGACTC
>NZ_JAFLNG010000552.1 GCF_017427025.1 Streptomyces sp. FH025 | reverse complement strand
TCCCGGGCGGCGCGCGGGAGCGTACCGTCGTCACGGGTGGCGCAGGACGGCGGGACGAACGGGGGCTTCCGCCCGACCAACCCCAGTGAGAGAGAATGTTGTTCATGACGAATCCGATGAACGAGCGCTCGTCGCAGGAGCCCCTCTGGGCCGCCGGCGGGCAGTCGCAGGACGGCCAGAAGGTGCTGATCGTCGGACCGGACGGGCTGCCCGTGGGCCAGGGGTTCGCCGGGGCGGCCGGGGAGGGCGACGAGGGCGACGTGCCGCGTGAGCTGCCGGTGACCGAGATGGTCGAGCAGCCCGCCAAGGTCATGCGCATCGGCAGCATGATCAAGCAGCTGCTGGAGGAGGTCCGGGCGGCGCCCCTCGACGAGGCCAGCCGGGCCCGGCTGAAGGACATCCACGCCAGCTCGATCAAGGAGCTGGAGCTCGGACTGGCGCCGGAGCTGGTCGCCGAGCTGGAGCGGCTGTCGCTGCCGTTCACCGAGGACACCATTCCGACCGAGGCCGAGCTGCGGATCGCCCAGGCCCAGCTGGTGGGTTGGCTGGAGGGCCTCTTCCACGGCATCCAGACCGCCCTGTTCGCCCAGCAGATGGCCGCGCGGGCGCAGCTGGAGCAGATGCGGCGCGCGCTGCCGCCCGGGCTGCACGGCGGGGAGCCGGACGAGGAGGAGCCGGGCCACGGCCGCGGCATCCGTTCCGGTCCGTACCTGTAGGCCGTACCCGTGGTCCGCCCTCCGGACAGGTTCTTCGGAGTGGCGCGGGACCGGACGCACCATGACGATCCGCCCCGGCCCGCACCGCCGCGCGACGGCGTTGCGGGCCCGGGGCCACGATCGCCCCTGGACCGATCACCGTCGGCGGGAGCCGATACCCTGACCCCTGTCGTCGGCCGGTGTGCCGCCGCGACAGGGGTCCGCCAGGCCGGCGGGCCGGGCCCACCACGCACCGACGAGACCGAACGTCACGGCTGCGGCAGCACGGCCGCGCCGAGGGGGAGCAGAGGACCATGAGCGAGCACGGCAACGCGGCGGTCGAGGGCTCCTCCCTGGGCAACGGCCGCTATGTGCTGCAGCGGCTGCTGGGCGAGGGCGGCATGGCCTCCGTGCACCTCGCGTACGACAGCGTGCTGGGCCGGCAGGTCGCGCTGAAGAGCATGCACAGCGAGCTGGGCCGGGACGACTCGTTCAAGGAGCGGTTCCGCCGCGAGGCCCAGGCGGTGGCCCGGCTGGAGCACCCGAACATCGTCACGGTGTACGACAGCGGCGAGGACGTCGCCCCGGACGGCTCCGGCACGCCGTACATCGTCATGCAGCTGATCGACGGCAAGGGCCTGCGCGAGGCGATCAACGAGGGGGTCGCCCAGTACGGCGCGATGCCGACCGAGGAGGCCCTGCGGGTCATCGTCGGGGTGCTGAACGCGCTGGAGGCCTCGCACGACATGGGCCTGGTGCACCGCGACATCAAGCCCGGCAACGTGATGTTCGACCGCAAGGGCAATGTCAAGGTCATGGACTTCGGCATCGCCCGGGCGCTGGAATCCGGCGTCACCTCGATGACGCAGACCGGCATGGTGGTCGGCACCCCGCAGTACCTCTCGCCCGAGCAGGCGCTCGGCAAGCCGGTGGACGCCCGCTCCGACCTGTACTCGGTCGGCGTGATGCTCTTCGAGATGCTCACCGGTCAGCTGGTCTTCGACGGCGACTCGGCCTTCTCGATCGCCTACAAGCACGTCCAGGAGGAGCCTCCGGCGCCCTCCGGCCTCAACCGTTCGATCACCCCGGCGGTGGACGCCTTCGTGGCCCGGGCGCTGCGCAAGGACCCGGCGCACCGCTTCCAGAGCGCGGCCGCGATGCGGGACGAGGCGGAGCGGCTGATCGCGGAGCTGAAGGGCGGCGGCAGCGGGCACCAGCTCCAGGCCAGCACCCCGCTGGTGATCAACGAGGGCCCGCGCTCGGTGCACGCCGCGCCGCAGGCTCCGCAGACCCCGCAGCCGCAGTACCTCCAGGGGCAGCAGCCGCAGTACCGGACCCCGCCGCCGGCCTACCAGACGCCGCACCCGCAGGCGCCGCAGCCGCAGTACGTCCAGGGGCAGCAGCCGCAGTACCGCACGCCCCCGCCCGCGTACCAGGCGCCGCACCCGCAGGCCCCGCAGACCCCGCGGCCCTTCCCGCAGCCGATGCACCCCACGGCGCCGCAGCCGATGCCGCCGTACCAGCAGCCGAAGCAGGCCGGCGGCTGTTCCACGGCCGTGGTCGTGGTCGTGATCATCGTCGGTGTGCTGGTGCTGGCCGGCATCATCATCGCGATCGTGGTCAACAAGGCCCAGGACAAGACCAAGGGCAAGATCGGCCACTCTGCGCCGCCGGCCGCGGTGCTGGTCGTGGGCCCGTCGGCCGACCGGAATGGCCTGCTCTGACGGTTTCCGGCCGGTTGGGGGGTGCCACGGGCACGTCCTGGAGGCGGTAGCGTTCGGGGATACGTAAGCGACAGGGCACCGCGATTCCGAGCGAACGCCCGGGGCGAGGAGCGATGGCACAGACGCAGCAGCCGGACGACGAGGTGGGTGCCCGAGCGGTCGGACGGACCGGCGGTGCGCCGAGGATCCCCGAGCCGGGCAGTGAAGCCGCGACCTCCGCGCTGCCGCCGGTCGGACGGACGGGCGGACCGCAGACCCCCGGCCGCGGCACCGCCCTGCCGCTGGGCACGGTCGGCGACGGCCGCTACCGGCTGACCCACCGGCTCGGCCGCGGCGGCATGGCCGAGGTGTTCGCCGCCGAGGACGTGCGGCTGGGCCGCACCGTCGCGGTCAAGCTGCTGCGCGGCGAGCTGGCCCAGGACGACGTCGCCCGGCTGCGGTTCACCCGCGAGGCACACGCCGTCGCGGCGCTCAACCACCACTCCATCGTCGCGGTCTACGACACCGGCGAGGAGTACGTCGGGGACGAGTCCACGCCGTACATCGTGATGGAGCTGGTCGAGGGCCGGACCGTCCGCGAACTGCTGGTGGACGAGGAGGCGCCGCCGGTCGACCAGGCGCTGATCATCATCGCCGGGGTGCTGGAGGCGCTCGCCTACAGCCACCGGAACGGGATCGTCCACCGCGACATCAAGCCCGCCAACGTGATCATCACCAACGACGGCGCCGTCAAGGTGATGGACTTCGGCATCGCCCGGGCGCTGACCGGCGGGGCCACCACGATGACCCAGACCGGCATGGTCATGGGCACCCCGCAGTACCTCTCGCCCGAGCAGGCCCTCGGCAAGGCGGTCGACCACCGCTCCGACCTGTACGCGGCCGGCTGCATGCTCTACGAGCTGCTCGCGCTGCGCCCGCCGTTCACCGGTGACACCCCGCTCTCGGTGGTCTACCAGCACGTCCAGGACCCGCCGGTACCGCCCTCGCAGGCCAACAGCCGGGTGCCCGCCGGGCTGGACCCGCTGGTGCTGCGCTCGCTGGCCAAGAACCCGGACGACCGCTTCCAGGACGCCGACGAGTTCCGCGCCCACGTGCAGCACGCGCTGCGCGAGATGCACGGCGCGGCCGGGGCCTGGGCCGCGGGTGCCGCGCCCGGCGGACTGCCGGGCGACACCGGGGCCACCCAGGTGCTCCGGCCCGACCAGGCGGCGGCCACCCAGGCCTTCGGCGCGGTCGGCGCGGGCGACCAGACCTCGGTGCTGCCGTACTCGCCGTCGGGCGGCGGCACGCACCCCGCCGCGCCCTACCAGGGGACCGCCGGCCCGTACGGCGGCGGTGGCGAGCACGACGGTGACGACGAGGACGGCGGCGGCCGGCGCGGACCGTGGGGCTGGGTGGCCGGTGTGGTCGCCGTGCTGGTCGCGGCCGGGGTCGGCATCGCGATCGCGGTCAGCGGCAGCACCGACGACAAGACGGTGACGAACACGCCCACGACACCCCCGCCGGCGGTCACCAGCACCGAGCCGACCACCCCGGCCCAGACCGGCCAGCAGAGCTCGCAGCCGACGCTTCCCGGCAGCAAGCGGCCGCAGCAGCCGACCGACACCGGCAACTACGGCGGTACCGGCGGCGGCAACAACAACATGTCGCCGTCGCCGAACACCGGCAAGCACACGCCGACCACCCCGACGCCGACCCCGACGCCGACCGGCACCCACGCCACGACGGCCGCTCCGACGGGGACCGGCGGGCCGACCTCGGGGGCGACGGCGACGAACCCGGCGGGCGGTGGCAACAACACGCCCACCAGCCCGGCGCAGACCGGGAAGCCCACCGGCGGGGGCGGCGTCACGCCGCCGCCCCCGGGCCCCGGCACGGGCACGGGCGGCTGACGGACGGGATCAGTTGGCGAAGGCGTCCAGGACCTGCTCGTACTCCTGGCACCACCACGCCAACTGGCCCGCCGAGGCGGGGTAGAGCGGGTCGGCCCGGTGGTCGCCCCGCTGGTAGCGCCACTGCAGCATCCAGAAGTCGTTCAGCCGCTCCCACCAGACCCGGTGGACGGCGGCGGCCAGGTGCTCGGCGGTGGCCGCGCCGGAGGCCCGGTAGGACTGGGAGTAGCGGCGGACCCGGACCAGGTCGAGGGCGCCGGTGGTGCGGTCGTTGAAGAGCAGGGTGGCGGCGCGGACGGCCTCCTCGGCGCGCGGCTGCGGGCCGAGCTTGTCCCAGTCCAGCACGGCCGCGACCGGGCCGCCGTCGGGCCCGTCGGCGTACAGCAGGTTGAGGCCGTGGAAGTCCCCGTGGGTCCAGCCGGTGGGCGGGGCCGTGCTCGGGGCAGGGCGGCACCGGGCGTGTTCAGCGAGCAGATCCAGCCGTTCGGTGAGCCGTTGTACGGCCAGCTCGTCCAGTTCGTCGTACGGGCGGTGCTCGCGGGCGCGGCGCCGCAGGTCACGGGCGAGTTCGCGGCTGTCGAACGGGTCGGCGCTCTGGTATCCGGCGGGCTGGTCGAGGGGGGCGCAGACCTCGTCGAGTGCGCCGTGCAGTCGGCCGAGCAGCGTGCCGAGCGCGTCGCACCGCGACGGTTCGAGCTCGGTGCCGTGCCGGTGCCGGCCGTCGACCCAGGGGAACAGCGCGAACAGCCGACCGTCCAGGCCGGCCACCGTGCCGGTGCGTTCGGCGCAGGTCAGCGGGGGTGCGACGGGAAGTCCCAGGGCGTGCAGGTCGGCCATCGCGCGGTGGTGGGCGAGGATCTTCGGACGGTTGGCGGTGGCGGCGTCGACGTAGCACTTCAGGAAGTACGCGCCGGCCTCGGTGGTGACCCGGTAGCCCCGGTTGAGCAGGCCCTCGGCGACCGGTTCGGCGGTCAGCAGCCGCC
>NZ_JAFLNG010000551.1 GCF_017427025.1 Streptomyces sp. FH025 | reverse complement strand
CCAGTTCGTCCAGCCCGTCCCCGGGCGCCTCGGCGGGGCGCAGCCCGGGCAGCCGGGTGAGCAGGGTGCCGATGGCGATCTGGAGTTCGGTCCTGGCCAGGGCGGCGCCGGGGCAGTAGTGGATGCCGTGGCCGAAGGCGAGGTGGGCGTTGGGCGTGCGGTCGAGGTCGAGGCGGTCGGCCTCGGGGAACCGTTCGTCGTCGCGGTTGGCGGCGCAGAGCGAGACGATGACGGAGTCGCCGGCCGGGACGGTCGTGCCGAAAAGGTCGCTGTCCTCGGCGAAGAAGCGCCAGGTGGTCAGCTCGAACGCGGCGTCGTGGCGCAGCAGTTCCTCCACCGCGCGGGCGAGCCGGCCCGGGTCGCCGAGGTGCTCCCGCAGGTGCGCGAGCTGCTCGGGGTGGCGCAGCAGGGTGATCAGCATGGTGGTGATCTGGTTGGTGACCGGCTCCTGCCCGGCGACCAGCAGCTGGAACACCATCGAGTCGAGCTCCTCGCGGCTCAACCGGCCGGTGTCGTGGGCGGCGACGAGCCGGCCCAGCAGGTCCTCGCCCTCCGACCAGCCGGGAGCCCGGCGGTCGGAGCGCTTACGGGCGACCACGTCGGCGATGTACGTCTGGAGGCCGCGCAGCCTCGCCTCGTACGCCGGGCGGCCCGGGTCCTGCGGGCCCACGGGCTGGACCACCTTGCCCCAGTCGCGGTCGAATCGGGCGGCCAACTCGGCAGGCAGGCCGATGACTTCGGCGAGCACCCGGAACGGGTAGTGGGCCGCGAAGCCCGCCACCAGGTCGGCGCCGCCGGTCTCCGGCAGGTCGTCCACCAGGGCGTCGGCGAGCTCCTGCAGCCGGGGGCGCAGCGACTCCACCCGGCGCGGGGCGAAGGCGTCCAGGACGAGGCGGCGCATCTCGGTGTGCTTGGGCGGGTCCTGGTGCAGCAGGTGGACCTGGAGCTGCGAGTGCTGCGGCTCCGGCATGATCGACGCGAGCCGACGCCAATTGTCGTTGCCCAGGGCGTGGTTCTTGCCGAGACGGGGATCGTTGAGCGCCGCGTGGGCCGCCTGGTAGCCGGTGACCAGCCAGGCGTGGATGCCGCTCGGGAACTCCACCCGGTGCACCGGCCCGGCCTCGCGCATCCGGCGGTACAGCGGGTACGGATCGCTCTTGTACGCCGCGCCGTACAGCGGGACGGGGGAGGAGAGCCGGTCGTGGCCGTAGGGGCAGCGGGGCGTTTCGGTCGGGTCCTGGACGGTGTCGGTCACGGGTGGTGGTCCTTCGGTGAGGGGGTGCGGGTCTTGGCGATGACGCGTGATTGCGCGTGATTGCGCATGGTTACGCGTGGTTGCGCGCGGGACGGCGGTGCAGGGCGAGCAGGGCCACGGCGGTGGCCGCGACCAGGGCGGCCAGGGCGATGCCCTCGGGTGCGCCGGCGGCCGTGGCGAGGGCCGGGCCGAGGGCGAAGCCCAGGCTGCGGGCGAGCTGGACGGCTGAGCCTGCGGTGGCCAGCTTCCCGGGCGGGGAGGCGGACATCACCAGGGCCTGGGTGGGGCCGCCGTTGAGGCCCATCCCGGCGCCGGCGAGGGCGAGCCGTCCGGCGATGTCGAAGGCGGACCAGTCGGAGTCGAGGGGGACGAGCAGGGCCAGGCCGAGCGTGGTGACGGCGGCTCCGGTGAGCGCCGTCGGCCGTGCGCCCCAGCGGTCGGCCAGCCGTCCGCCGACCCGTCCGGCCAGCACCATGCCGAGCGGGAAGGCCAGCATGGTCAGCGCGGTGGCGGTCGCGCTCTCGCCGCGCGGGCCGCGCAGGTGCTGGGCGAGCAGGTAGTGGCAGGCAGCGAAGCCGGCGGCGAGCGCCAGCACCGAGGCGTTCACCCCGGCCGTCCCGGCGGCGCGCAGCACCTCGGCGACCGGCCGGCCGCCGGGGCGGCGCAGCCACAGCAGGACCAGCGGCGCGGCGGGCAGCGCCAGCAGCAGCCACTGCGGCGCCTCCGGGGCGAGGGTGAGGGAGAGCAGGACGGAGGCCACCGCGGCGCCGATCAGGGCGGCGTCGCCGAGCGAGCTCCGGTCGGGCGGCCGCAGCCCGCCGCGTCGCGGGGCGTGGCGTCGCACGATCAGCGCGGCGGCCAGGCAGACCGGCAGCTTGATCAGGAAGATCGCCCGCCAGCCGAGGTGGTCCAGCAGCAGGCCGCCCAGCACCGGCCCGGTGACGGCGCCGAGCGGCCCGAGCGTCGCGGGCACGCTCATCGCCCGCCCGCGCAGCTCGGGCCGGACGGAGGTCGCGGCCAGCACCGGCATCAGGACGAACAGCACGGCCCCGAAGGCGCCTTGCAGCAGGCGGGCCGCGATCAGCCAACTCGCCCACGGGGCAAGGGCGGCCAGCGCGCTGGAGGCCGCGAAGCAGCTGACCGCGAGCAGCAGGGCGGACCGGGTGCCGACCTGGTCCAGCCACCGACCGGCGGGCAACAGCAGGGCGACCAGGGGGAGTTGGTAGCCGAGCGCGGCCCACTGCGCGACTCCGGCGGAGACGTGCAGGCCGGCGGAGATGTCGGTGAGCGCCAGGTTGACGACGTTCATGTCGAGCATCGCGACGAACGAGAGCAGTCCGGCGGCCACCACCAGGCTCCAGCGGTCGACCGGCTCGGACTGACTGTTCGTCAAGGTGGGTGAGGATGGCGTCTGTTGCGTGCCCATCGGTCCTCCGTTGCCCAGTCGCTGTACCGGACACCGCCTCGGCGGCGGGGTCCGGTACAGCAGTCGGGGGCGGGGCGGCTCCGGTTCCGAACACTTGGCGGAATTTTTCCTGACAGCTTTCAACGGACAGATAACAGATGACAGATTTCAAAATCTGTTATCTGTCGTCCGTTAGTTGTCTGCCGTCATTCGCCATCTGTTCGCCCGGGTGCCCGGGTGCCCGGGCGAACGGGCGTGCGCGCGCGCCCGCTGCCGCTCAGCAGGCCGCCGCGAGTTCCCCGGCCTCGGCCGCCCGCAGGCGCGCTATCAGTTCCTCGCGGGCCCGGGCGACCCGGGAGCGGACGGTGCCGACGGGGCAGCCCGCGACCTCGGCCGCCTCGGCGTAACTCAGGCCGAGCACCTGGGTCAGCACGAAGGCCTCCCGCCGTTGCTCGGGCACCCGGTCGAGCAGGTCCCCGAGTGCGATCCCGTCCTCGAACCCGGCGGTCCGCGTGCCGCCCTGCCGTTCCGCCGCCTCCTGCCAGTCCGGCAGTGCCGCGCAACGCGGCCGGGCGGCGGCCATCCGGTACCGGTCGATCACCGTCCGCCGGGCGATCGACAGCAGCCAGGTGCGCGCCGAGGCCCGCCCGGCGAAGGCGGGCAGCCCGCGCAGGGCGCGCAGGAAGGTCTCCTGGGCGAGGTCGTCGGCGGACTGGACGTCCGTCAGGTGGGCGACGAAGCGCCAGACGTCCCGCTGGGTCGCGCGGACGAAGGCCTCGACGTCCGCCGCCCGGCCGGAGCGGGCGGTCAGCGCGAGTGCGGTGAGCTGCTCGTCATCCACGGCGGCCCCCCACCCGGCCGGTCCCGACACGGTGGCCGTACGGAACGATGGTCGTATGAAATGCGCGCAGTTTCGTACCGCTCTGTCCGCCCGGCTCGACGGCGAACCGAGCGGACTGCCGGGTACTCGGCTGGACAAGCACCTCGTGCGCTGCCCGGGCTGCCGGGAGTGGCGCGAACGGGCGGAGCGGCTGCGCGGCCAGGTGTGGGCGATCGCCGCCGACGGTCCGTCGCCGGACTGGTCGGCCCGGCTGCTGACCCGACTGGGGGAGGAGGGTCCCGTCGGTCACGCACCGCCGAGCGGGCGAGCCGAGGAACGGTAGGACGGTGGCGCCGGCCGGAGCCGGTGCGCCGTCGAAGTGAGGCATGGGAAGGTCCCGAGGGGAAGGCTGGGAACGGCACCGCGCTCGGCGGCACCGCAGGCGTCCGTGGGCAACCGCGCGGCACGCCGCACCTCCCGGCGGAAGGCGTCGGCGGACGCGGACGCGGGCCCGAGCCCTGACGGCACGGCGGCATGAGGCGCTACGGGAGCGACGGCCACGTCGGCACGGCAGGGCGACCTGCCCGTCGCGGGGCCCGGCAGCGGCCGAGGTCGGCCGGACGGGGGGAGCGCGGCGGGCGCGTCAGCAGGCGAGTGCGAACGCCGGCGGTCCGCGCCGGACGACCGCATGCGTCAGCAGCACCGACCGGGGCGGCCGGGCCGACCGGTCGGCGGGCCGGGGCGGAACCGGCGGCCGGTACCCGAAGGGGCACGCGAACAGTGCCAGCAGCGGGAGCAGCAGCACCCCCGCGACGACGGTCCCGAGCGCGCCGAGCAGCTCGAAGAGCCGGACCAGCGCGACATCGCCGCGCCACAGCAGCAGCGCACAGGCCAGCGCCGCCAGCACGTGGGCGGCGGCCATCCCCGTCGACATCCCGTGGGACATCCCGTGGGACATGCCGTGCGGCATCCCGCCGGACGCCCCGGAGGTCATCCCGTGCGACATGCCCGGCATCGTCGGCATCCCGGCCATCCCCGGCATTCCCAGGTCCACGGGGGCCATGCCGTCGGCCGAGCCCGCCACCGCCCCGTGGTGCATCCCCGCGATCGGGCGAAGGCTCCCGGCGGCGGGCGGGACGTCCGGGTCGATGCCCGCCATCCGCGCCAGCTCGACGGGGGAGAGCCCGCCCGGGGCCCGGCCCGGATTGCAGAGCAGCAGGGCGGCCCAGTCCGTCGTGGCGAGCCGGCCGAGACCGCCGCCCCCTCGGCCGAGCGCCCCGGCCTGTTCGAAGAGCAGGTGCAGCGCGCCCTGCGCCGCGACCATCCAGGCGCTGATGACGCCGAGCCCGCGCCGCTTTCCGGCGAGCAGCCAGGTCAGCCCGAGGACCGCCGCGAACGCGCCGAGCAGCACCGGCGACGAAACCCCGGCTCCGGCCATGGCGACGTGCGCCGTGGCGGCCATCGCCACGCACAGCGCAGCGAAGACCGTGGCGCGCAGCAGACGGATCCGGTCGGTCATCACGATGGCACTCATCGTCGCACCCGCACCGCCCGGCCCGTACCGCACCCTCCGGTATCGGCCGGTTCCGCCCCGTGAGACCATGCCGGGCCGCCCGGTCCGTCGATCATCCGGCCAGCTGATCGATCACTTGTATGGCCGGCGCCACCCGCCGCGCGCTGCCCGCCGCCCGCAGTGCCCCTTCACGCGGCGTCCGTTGCCGTTGGAGCGATTTGACATCACCGTTCGCCTGCTCACTAAATGTGCACACCCGGATGCGGAAAGTGCGCATCGGGGCGAAGCCCTCGGGCAAGGGGA
>NZ_JAFLNG010000550.1 GCF_017427025.1 Streptomyces sp. FH025 | reverse complement strand
CCGAGAGGAAGCCATGCCTGACCAGGGCGGCTCCCGGCAGAACGTCACCTTCCCGAGCAACGGCGGCACCGCGCACGGATACCTGGCCCGCCCGCCGCAGGGCGTCGGGCCGGGCCTGGTGGTGGTCCAGGAGTGGTGGGGGCTCACCTCGCACGTCGCCGCCATGGCCGACCGCTTCGCCGCCGAGGGGTTCACCGTCCTCGCACCCGACCTGTACGGCGGTGCCACCACCCACGACCGCGCCGAGGCCGCCCGGCTGATGCGCGAGCTGCCCGTCGAGCGGGCCGTCGAGGACCTGTCGGGGGCCGTCGACCACCTGCTCTCGCTGGACGGCGTGGTCGGCGACGCGGTCGGCGTGGTCGGCTTCTGCATGGGCGGTGGCTTCGCCCTGCTGCTCGCCGCCCGATCCGGCGACCGGGTCGCCGCCGTGGTCCCCTTCTACGGCCTGCCGCCCGACCCGGAGTTCGACTACCGCGGCCTGACCGCCCACGTCCTCGGCCACTTCGGCGAACTCGACCGCTCGATCCCGATGGCCGCCGTGGACGAGGCCGCGATCCGGATCGGCGAGGCCACCGACGTCCGCCCCGAGATCCACTTCTATCCGGCCGGGCACGCCTTCATGAACGACGAGAACCCGCTCGGCACCTACGACCCCCTCCAGGCCCGGATCGCCTGGCGCCGCACCGTCACCTTCCTCCAGGGGCACCTCGGCTGAGTCCTCCGGAGGAAGGGCCGCCGGCGCGAAAAACCCGATGGACACCTGTACGGACCCACGGCATAGTCGCCAGGTGCCGACCCCACACCCGCACTCGCGCCGCTTCGCCTGGGCGAGCCGCAACTTCCGCATCCAGACCGCCGCCACCGTGATCAGCGGGCTCGGCAACGCCGGCGCCCCCATCGCCACCGCCTTCGCCGTCCTCGGCAACGGCGGCACCACCGCCGAGGTCGGTTACGTCACCGCCGCCCGCCTGCTGCCCACCGTGCTGCTCCTGCTGGTCGGCGGCGCCCTCGCGGACCGGATGCCGCGCCACCTGATCATGGTCGCCGCCAACCTGTTCAGCGGCGTCTCCCAGGCCGTCCTGGCCGCGCTGGTACTGACCGGGGACATCAAACTCTGGCAGATGCTGGTGCTCTCCGCCGCCGGCGGGGCCGGCTACGCCCTCTACTCCCCCGCCTCCGGCGGAATGATCATGCAGGCCGTCCCCCAGGAGCACGCCGCCCGCGCCTTCGCGGTCTTCCGGATGGGCCTCAACGCCTCCCAGATCGGCGGTGCCGCCCTCGGTGGCGCGCTCACCGCCGCCGTCGGCCCGGGCTGGGTGCTCGCCCTGGACGCCCTCTGCTTCCTGATCGCCGCCGCGCTCCGCTTCTTCCTGGAGCCGGAGCGCGCCCCCTCGCCCTCGGGTGGCGGCATGCTGCGCGATCTGCGCGAGGGCTGGCGGGAGGTCGTCGCCCGCCGCTGGCTCTGGGTGATCGTGCTCCAGTTCTCAGTCCTGGTCGCCTGCGTCAACGCGGTGGAGTCGGTGTACGGGCCGGCCGTCGCCGACGCGCGCCTGGGCGGCGCCGGCGCCTGGGGCCTGGCGATGGCCGCGTACGGCGTCGGCCTGGTCGCCACCGGTGCGCTGATGGCGCGCTGGCGGCCCCGCCGGATCCTGCTGATCGGCAACTGGGGGGTGTTCCTGTTCGGCGTGCCCGCCCTCGCCCTCGCCGCCGAGGTACCGCTGCCCCTGCTGGTCGTCGCCATGTTCCTCTCCGGCGTCGGCGTCACCGTCTTCGGCGTCAACTGGATGGTCGCGCTCCAGCAGGAGATACCCGAGGAGATGTTCTCCCGCGTCACCGCGTACGACGAGCTCGGCTCCTACTCGCTCGCCCCGGTCGGCACCGCGCTGGCCGGCCCAGCCGCCGTGGCGCTGGGCATGTCCGGAGCGCTCTGGGCGTGCGCCGTCGTCTGTCTGGTGCTCAGCGCCGTCGTCCTGCTCGACCCCCAGGTGCGCCGACTCTCCCGCCGAAGCACCACCGACGCACCGGTGCCCGTCACCGAGCCCGCGCCCACGCCGTGAGCCCCCGGTGCGCCCCGTGCGCGCCCCGCGAAGGGCAACCAGTGGTGCCGGTGGGGCGTCCGAGCAGGTGGAAACACCACCGTCTCTGAGGGGCCTCCGGTGCCGAAGCCACTGCTGTTCCTGGACGTCGACGGGGTGCTGAACCCGGTGTGCCCCCATCCTGACGCCGGCTTCGACGCGCACACCCTGCTCGGCTACGCCGTCCTGCTCTCCGCCCGGCACGGCGAGTGGCTGCGCGAGCTCGCCGGGACGTACGACCTGGTCTGGGCCACCACCTGGAGGAACGTATCACCCTTGCACCTTGTTCCCGACCTGTGGAAATGAGCTGAGGTGGTGGGTGCCACGACCCTGCCCAGCATCCCCCAGCTCGCGGCCCCCCTTCATGACGCGATGACAGCGCTAGTGCCCTGTAATGGGCTGCCCGAGAAGCTCCTGGGCGATCTGCCAGAGCTCTCCACCGCGCGAAGCCTTCAGGAGCACCTTGTCGCCGGGGCGGACGATCGTCTCCAGATAAGCCGCAGCGGTGTGGTTGTCCGCGACCCTGGCGACCTCGGGCACACCTTCTGCGAGCGCACCGGCAGCGAGTTGGATGACGTTCGGGCTGTTGCCGACCACGATCAGGTGGTCAATGCCTTGTTCGCCGGCGAGACGGCCAACGGCTTGGTGCTCCTCGGCGGCCGTCTCGCCCAGCTCCAGCATCTCGCCGAGTACGGCGATGGTCCGGGTCATCGGCGGGAAGGTGATTGCCCTGCCGGTGTACGAGCTCGTGAGGCGACTCAGGGGAACCCGGTCATTCTGCTGTCCCCAGCCCGAGGGGTCACGGAAGAGGATCGCGGGGTCATCTCCGGCCTCGAAGCCGTGAGCGACGACCAGGTGACCGCCCTTGCGGCCGTCCTCGGGGAACTTCTCCGTGACGGAGATGATCAGCGGTGCCTGCTTGAGCCGGGCGATCAGCTCATCGGCCGGTACGGCTTCGGCCTGCCCCGGGACGCCGTAGACCTCCGCCAGGCTGGCGATGCCAGCGTGAAGCCAGCCGCGTTCCGTCAGGGCGTCCTTCGCGACGCCGAGATGTACCAGCTCGGTGAGGCTCGGGGGCTGCTGGCCGTACGCCAGCAGGATCATGCGAAGTGCTGCCATGCCGCAGGCCCGATCAGACCACTCGGCCCGCTCGCCCAGGGCGGCCCCGCCGTGGCGTTCCCACTCGTCAGGCTCGATGCGCTGACGACACATGGGGACGTGATGGGCCAACAACATGGCAGCAGCCTCCGGAGAATCAGGCCACGAATTCCCGCTGTCCGGGGAATCCGGTGAAGTGCGGAGTGGGCAGGGGAACATCGTACGGCGGCCGGACCAGCGCCTCGTGGAGCAGTGCCAGCACCACGTCACCGTGACTGAGGCCGCACAGTTCCGCGCCGACCGCGAAGTTGCTGCCGGCCGACATGCCCGGGGTGCTGTTCACCTCCAGGGCGAACACCCGCGAGTCCTCGGTCACGATGAAGTCCACCCGGGCGGAGCCCTTCAGGCCGAGTCCGGTCCAGATCCTCTTGGCGTACTCCAGCACGGCGGCTCGGGCTTCGGCCGGCAGGTCGGCCGCAGCTACGGTGACGCCACCGGTGGCGTCTTCGTCCAGCTTCGTGGCGGCGTCGTAGAAGTCGGCCTGGTGGACCTCGGTGGCCAGCGGGGGGAAGATGAGCACCGCGTTGCCGGGCAGTTCCAGCAGTCCCACGGTCACGGACTGGCCGGTGATGTACTCCTCGACCAGGACAGGGTGGCCCTGGGGGCCCGAGGCGTCCACCAGGGCCCCGAGGAGGTCCACCCGGTCCTTGACCAGGCTCATGCCCACGCTGGAGCCGCCCAGGGGCGGCTTGACCATGACGGTGTGACCGTCCCACTCCACGGTTCCCCCGGTCCACTCCTGCCAGGCCGGGGTGGGCACGCCGAGCGATCCCATCACCCGCTTGCAGAGGATCTTGTCGGCGGCGACCGCGGAGGCCGCCACGCCACTGCCGCAGTAGGGGATGCGCAGGTAGTCCAGCAACCCCTGGAGCCGGCCGTCCTCGCCGAAGGGGCCATGGAGGTTGGAGAGAGCCACGTCGAAGGCCGTGAGGCGCGGGACGAAGGTCCGGTCCACCGGGTTCAGGACTTCGAACCGCAGGCCGATCTCGCCGAGCGTCCGGCTGAGGGCGGTGACGGAGAGCTGGTCGACCGGGCTCTTGTCGATGTAGAGCCGGTCCTCTTCGCTCACGGGGCCGTAGACCAGCGCGACGTTGAGGTCCTGTCGGCTTTGCTGCCAGTCGCGGAGGCCAGCGGCGGCGGCCTTGACGGTGGCCTCGTCGGCCTTGTCGGTTTCGGGGTTCAGGAAGACGGTCATGCCAGGACTCCTTCGTAGACCTTGGTGACGGGGCCGGACACCCAGAAGGTCCGTCCGGGGCGTCCGGTGTGGGGGCTGACGACCAGCGGCGTGCCAGCCCGGTTCTGCACGGTGATCGCCCGGGAGCCGGAGACGAGGCCGCGTTCGACGGCGATCACGGCGGCGGCCACCGCGCCGGAACCGCAGCTCAGCGTCTCGGCCTCGACACCGCGTTCGTAGGTGCGAAGCCGCAAGACCTGGTCGCCGACCGACTGCACGAAGTTGACGTTCGTCCCGACGGCGCCCCACTTCTCGTGGTGGCAAACAGACCGGCCGAAGCCGTCGACCTTGACCGAATCAACCTCCGGCACGATGCCGACCACGTGCTCCGTGCCGGTGTGGGCCGCGTCGAACCAGATGATGCGTCCGTCCCACCCGGCCTGGAGGACACGCAGCTCCACCTTGCCGACCTCGGCCGTGACCCGGACGTTGGTGGAGGTGACGACGGCCTCGTGCTCGACGCCGGCCATCTCCATGGTCATCTCACGGAGCCCGAAGGCGTCGGCCGCCTGGGAGGCGGCGCAGCGAAGGGCGTTGCCGCACATCGTCGCCTCGCTGCCGTCCGCGTTGTAGCAGGTCACGCGAAGGCGGTCCTCCGCGATCCGGGTGCTGACCACCAGGCCGTCAGCCCCGATGCCGACACGACGGTCACACAGCTTCTGGGCCCTCACCGACCAGTTGATGCCCTTGGTGCGGGTGGGGTCGGTGAGCAGCACGAAGTCATTCCCCGCGCCGTGGATCTTCGTGAATCGCACGATCTCGCTCCTTTGCGACGTTGCAGAGGCATGCCGGCCCGCAGCGGCTCGAAGACCAAGGCAGCAGCTTGAGGGCACGGCGGCGGAACGTCC